>JAJZSS010000119.1 GCA_021849525.1 Chloroflexota bacterium | reverse complement strand
CTGCCAGGCGGCGGGCATCCTCGGGGTGAAGCACCTGGACGTGCTCGATGCGGTGGCGCAGGCGGTGTTCCGGATTGTAGCCGGGTAAGCTGGCTTCGACAGCGCGCAGCTGAGCGTAGGCTTTCAGAACTTCATGATTGGCGCGGTCGCCGATGGCGTGAACTGCCAGGCTGAGACCGTTTTCGACTGCCGGGCGGCCGCGCTCGAACAATTCTTCTGCGTCCAGCAGCAGCATGCCCCGATTCTGGGGGTTGTTTTCATACGGCGCCAGCATTGCCGCGGTCTGAGGCCCCAGGGCGCCATCCGCAAAACCTTTGACGGAACCGATGGTGAGAAATTCGTCCCCAAATCCGCTTTGCAGGCCCAGGGCGACTGCATGAGGCAGTTCCTCGAGAGGGATGCTTTTGATTACCCGCAGTTTAAGCTCGCCGCGCCGGTGCAGATTTTGCAGCGCCATGAAGCACCGCCGGCGGTCAAAATCATGCACTCCGGTCAGACCCAAGCGCCAGAATACCGGCAAAGCCGACTGGATCGCAGCTTCCACCTGGTCGATCTGCGGCTCGGGGATAGTGCGCTCCACCAGGCCCATGGCATTTTCGAACAGGATCCCGTTCAACCTGCCCTGGGCATCCCGTCCCAGGCTGCCGCCAGTAGGCTCGGGGCTCGTGTCGCTGAGATTTGCCAGGCGCATAGCTGTGCTGTTCGCCCAGGCCGCGTGATACGACTTGGCGGTCAAATAAACCGGATGGTGAGGCGCCGCCTGATCCAGGTCTGCCAGATTGCCAAAACCATTTGCCCAGACGTTCTGATTCCAGCCATGCCCCAGGATCCAATCGCCGGGAGGGCTGGCGGCTGCCCGTTCAGTCACCCGCTGCAGGCATTCAGCCTTGGTATCTGTCTCGCAATCGACCCTTTGCAGGCCCAGCGCATACAGCTCGAGGTGGATATGGGCATCGGTCAAACCTGGCAGGATCGTCCGCCCACCCATGTCCAGCTTCTCAACCCGGTTCATCTCCCCTGCCAGGCGGTCCGCGGCTTCTCCAATCGCAACTACCCGCCCCCTGTCGATCAATAAGGCGCGGCTGTCAGGCTGGTTTGCGTCCAGCGTAATAATATGGGCGTTGGTTATCCACAACATGAGGGCTAATTTTCCTGGGGTAAATTCAGTCGATTCCGGTGATCCGCCCGACCAGGGCATCTAACTCTTCATCTGAGTAATAATGGATCACCAGCGTGCCGCCCTTGCGGCGCTGCTTGAGGGTGACCCGTGTGCCCAGGCTGGCGCGCAGGCGTTCTTCGAGTGCCAGAACTTCTGGACCGGGTCCCTGGCGCTGGGGGCGGGTGTGTTTTTGCCCGTTGAGCATCCGCACCAGCTCTTCTGTCTGGCGCACACTCAAATCTTTGGCCAGAATGGTTTGTAAGGCGGCTTCCTGAGCCTGCGGCGTGGACAGCGCCAGTAAATTGCGCGCATGCCCTTCACTGATCCGCCCGTCGACAAGCGCCTGGCGCACCACTGCCGGCAGATTGAGCAGGCGCAAGGTATTGGTCACCGTGGAGCGTTTTTTACCGACCTGCATGGCGATTTCTTCGTGGGAGAGTTTGAATTCATCGGACAGCTGCCGGTAGGCTTCGGCAGCTTCCAGGGGATTCAGGTTGGCGCGCTGCAAATTTTCGATCAATGCCAGCTCCAGATGCTCCTGCTCACTGGCCTCGCGTACGATGACCGGGACTTTATCCAGGCCCAGCTGGCGCGCCGCCAGCAGCCGGCGCTCGCCGGCGATCAGGATGAACATCCCAGGTTGGTCACCCGTGCTGACGATCAGAGGCTGCAGGATGCCATGCTCGCGGATCGATTCCGCCAGCTCGGCCAGAGCTGCTGGATCAAAATCGCTGCGCGGCTGGCGCGGGTTTGGCGCAATCCGCTCGACTGCAATCCATTCCACGCCCATCCCCCGGGAATGATTCTCACCCCCCGGGATCAATGCATCGAGACCGCGACCAAGGCCAGTTCTACGCGACATACACCACCTATCCTAGACCTGTGGGATGGGGATGGGCAGGCCATCTCCGGCTAAAACTTCCCGCGCCAGGGCTGCATAAGCCTCGGCACCCGTGGAAGCTGGGGCGTAAACGCTGATTGGCTGGCCATAGGAGGGTGCCTCTGCCAGACGCACGCTGCGGGGAATTACCGCTTTGAAGACCAGGGCAGGGAAGTATGTCTGGACTTCACCCACCACATCATTCGCCAGTTTCGTGCGGGCATCGAACATGGTCATCACCACCCCGCGCACCCGCAGCTCTGGGAAGAGGGCGCTGCGCACCCGATTCAGGGTGCTGGTCAGCTGGCTCAGGCCTTCCAGCGCCAGGTACTCGCACTGCACGGGGATAATGACTCCATCCTGCGCAGCCACCAGGCCATTCAGCGTCAGCAAGCCCAGGGACGGCGGACAATCGATCAAAATATAGTCATAGCGCTCCTGCAGCTGGGAGATAGCCTTTTTCAGGCGGGTCTCACGCGCCAGCTCCGAAACCAGCTCTACCTCCGCACCTGCCAGTGCAGACGAGGCCGGCAGGAGTGACATCTTCAAGCGCGGGTTGTGCAGGATGTACGCCCCGGGCAGCGAATTGCCGATCAGGACATCATAGGTTCCACCGCGCACCGAATTCTTATCAATTTTCAGGCATGAAGTCGCATTGGCCTGAGGGTCCAGGTCTACCAGCAAGACACGCTGCCCATAATTGGCCAGATAAGCGCCGAGGTTGATGGCTGTGGTTGTTTTGCCCACACCCCCTTTTTGATTGACGAATGTATAGATACGCGCCATAGCCTCTCTTAGATAACTTGCACAAGTCCTTCTTCGATTTCCTGGAGTGTAGGGATCCCCTCCAAACCAGGGCGGGTAACTGACATGGCTGACAGGTAAGTCGCAAAACGGGTGGCTTCCCACGGGTCGCGGGTAACATACAGGCGGGAGAAAAAGGCCGCGGCAAAAACATCCCCCGCGCCGGTGGGGTCCACTTCCTGAACCTGCGGCGGTCGAAATCGCCGCACATCCCCATTCCAGTAGAGACGCGCCCCCTGGGCGGCTTCGGTCACCGCCAGCACCCGGCTGGAAGCGGCGATCTCTTCAATCCGCTCTTCGTTGTGACCCACATCTTCGATGCTGAGGATTGCTGCCCCGCTGCGGCTGAGTACAAAATCCGCCTCGGGCCATTCCGCCACCCCCACGCGCCCCACCGGGTCCCACGAACGCATCCAGCCCTGTGGGGTTACCCCGACCAGCGCCGAAGGAAAACTACGCACGAGGCTCGGCTCGACTTCCTGCGCCACCGGCGCCAGGTGCACGATCGGCGCAGACCGCCAGACTTCCGGTACCTGGTACAGGTCCAGAGCGGAGGCGACGTGCAGGAGCGTTTGCTGGCGCCCCTGAGGCGTATACTCATTTCGAAAGGTGGTGCTGTGCTCGGCTGGATAGCTGGCAACCGGGATGTCGCCAAGCGTGCCCAATGGGATTTCATCCGCCCAGCTGGTGACTATCCCTACCCGCAGCCCCAGGGCACGGGCAGTCAGCCCGGAGTACAGTGCAGTGCCGCCCAGGCGTGGTCCTTCCGGCGTCAGGTCAACCGTCAGATGACCAATAATTAAATAATCCACCGCTTCGAGGGGTTTCAGGTTAAGCATGGACGTATTATACCGTGAGAACAGCCCAGTATCATCTACCGGGAGTCCCGCAGCTTTTTTTCTAAATCCGGAAAACTGTTGTACAAATCTAAATCCACATGGTATAATTTCAACCCGCGCCGCCAATGGCGGCTTTGTGGTGTATAGAGAGCTTGAAAATACCTGTTCGCAGCGCTATATTTAGCAGCAATTTTAAATTTGTGCAAGGATTGATTGAACATGAGCGACCTACTAAAAGCCGTTGAGGCACCTGTAAACACCAATATCCCCGATCTTCACTCTGGCGACCTGGTGAAGGTTTTCCTGCGCATCAAAGAAGGCGCCAATGAGCGGGTCCAGGAATTCCGCGGCACGATCATCCGCAAACGCAGCGGCGCCAATGGCGGTAATTTCACCGTCCGCCGCGTTGCCAGCAACGGCATCGGCGTGGAGCGCACCTTTATGCTGCGCTCGCCGCGCATCGAGAAAGTACTGGTCGAACGCCATTCCACCGTCCGCCGCGCCCAGCTCTATTACCTGCGCGACCGGCGGGGTAAGAGCGCCCGGCTCAAGCAGCGTTTTTCCTAAGCAGTTCGGCTAATTGCCTGACTTATGGCGCAGCTCCGCGAGGTGTTGCGCCTTTTGTTCGTTCCGGGTTAAAATCAATTCCTAGGAACACTTTATGCGCCAGCCATTGATCGGGATCACCACTTTCCGCAGCGCGACCAACCGCGCCGTGCCTTTATTCTCGGCAGCCCGCGCCTACGCCGAGGCCATCGCTCAGGCCGGAGGAGCGCCGGTTCTGCTTCCCTTGGGGGCAGATGAGAATACTTTGAACACTTACCTGGAGCGTCTGGATGGGATCCTGTTCTCCGGCGGTGGAGATGTCCAGCCAGAAACCTATGGCAGCCAGGCTCATCCCCTGGTAGACGAGGTCGATCCCGATCGCGACGGGATTGAGCTCTGGCTGGTACAGCAGGTTGTGCGGCGCCGGCAGCCTTTCCTGGGTATTTGCCGTGGATTTCAGGTCATTAATATCAGCCTGGGTGGGACGCTCTATGAAGATATCCTGGACCAGCATCCCGCCGCCCAACGGCACCAGTATTTCCCCGGCTACCCCCGCAGTTTCCAGGCGCACACCGTGCGGGTCCACCCTGGCAGCCGGCTGTCAGGCCTCCTGCAAGCCGAGACGGTTCAGGTAAACAGCCTGCATCACCAGGGCGTCCGCCAGCTTGCACCCGGCCTCCAGGCAACAGCAACCGCAGAGGATGGTATTCTGGAAGCACTGGAATTACCCGGGCATCCCTTTGGTTTGGCCGTCCAATGGCACCCGGAATGGCTGCGCGCAGATCCTGCGATGCGCCGCATCTTTCGGGCTTTCATTCTGGCAGCTGCCAGGGTAGAGGAGCCGGTGGAATGAGCGCGGACGCTTCCCCCATTGGCATCTTTGACTCCGGCGTCGGCGGACTTTCCGTTTTACGCGCCATCCGCACTGAGCTGCCGGCAGAAAGTATCCTGTACCTCGCCGACCAGGCGCACGTTCCCTACGGGCCGCGCCCACTGGAAGAAGTACGCGCATTTTCCCGTGCCATATCCCATTTTCTGATCCAACAGGGAGCCAAAATAATCGTCGTGGCCTGCAATACGGCTTCGGCAGCCGCGCTGCACTATCTACGCCAGGAGTTCCCCGACCTGCCCTTTGTAGGGATGGAGCCAGCCGTCAAGCCCGCCGCAGAGCATACTCACAGCGGGCGCGTCGGCGTGCTGGCGACCCCGGCGACTTTCCAGGGCAAACTGTATGCCTCGGTCGTCGAACGCTTCGCCCGCGGTGTTGAAATTTATCAGGATGCCTGCCCCGGGTTGGTTGAGCAAATCGAAGCCGGAAATCTGGCTGGCCCCGCCACCCGCGCTATCCTCGAAAGCGCTTTAATCCCCATGCTCCGGCAGGGGATCGACACTGTCGTTTTGGGCTGCACCCACTATCCTTTTGTCATTCCTCTGATTCAGGAGATTGTTGGACCGGCTGTGCGCGTGATCGACCCCGCTCCCGCCATCGCCCGCCAGGTGCAGCGGGTGCTTATAAGCCGCCAGGCTCTCAATCTATCCAGCCCGGGGCGGTCATTCGGCCAGGCTGTTCGCCTGCTGACCACCGGCAGCCCGGCCGATCTGCAGCAGCTGCTGCCCTGCTATCTGAATCAGACCGCGCCGGTCGAACCACTCTGCTGGCAGGCAGACCAGCTGCGTTTTTGCTAAACCCCGCCCGGCTCTACCTCTTCATCGGCCGGCTTTACCCCTGCTGCGGCCAGGTCAAAGGCCACCCCCATAAAATTCTCAAAGGTCAGATCATTAAATCCCCAACCATAAACCCGGCGCAGCTGCTGAAAGAGCTCCGTATAA
>JAJZSS010000118.1 GCA_021849525.1 Chloroflexota bacterium | reverse complement strand
TCCGATCTGTTGGCTTTAAGCGTCCAGGTCTATGGGCAGCCGCAGGTGAAAACGCGGATTCCGGCGGGGGCTTTTTATCCAGCGCCACAGGTCGATTCGGCGGTGGTGAGAGTGGACCTGTACCCTGAACCGTTAATCCCGGAGCTCTGGTTGAATGATTTCTTTCGTCTGGCCAAGGCTGGCTTCAGCCAGAAGCGTAAGACCTTGCGCAATTCTCTGGCAGGCGGTCTGGCGATGCCCGCCCAGCAGGCCGGTGAATTCATTCTGCAGGCAGGGATCGACCCTCAGCGGCGCGCAGAAACGCTCTCCCTGTCTGAATGGGAGCAGCTGACTGCGATCTATCGCCAAATAGTTGTTGCGCGCTGATTTATCCCCACTTCTTTAATCCAAAGCCGGCTGTGAAGCGCAGAATGCCAGCAAGTAATAAGGCTTCTTTCAGACCGACGATATTTGCCAGGAGCGGTCCTGTAAGCGAGCCTACCAGGATTCCCAGATTTAATGCCAGGTTGTGGAGCGCCATGTAAGCCGGGCGTTTATCATCAGGTACGACTTCCATCAGCCGGTTAATTAATCCGCCGCTGGTCAATGCCCAGGCGATCCCGCCAACAAAAGATGCTGCCCAGTATAAAGTAGCATCCCAGGCCTGGCTGATAAAGATAGGATAAGCGCAGTAGAGCAGGCTGCCGATCACCAAAACTTTATGGTGACCGAAGCGGGCACTCAATTTGCTCAACCGTAATGAAGTTATGAACATCAATACATAAAACAGGCTGTTTCCCAGACTGATAATGCCATCGGTGTAATCCAGGTTATTGACCATGTAAAGAGGTGATATCGCAGCCGGTACATACTGGCAAGAATAAAAGAATAAGTAGGCGGCCAAAAATCCCCCATAAGGGCCGCGGAGAATATCCAGGCGGAAGTAGATTGGCTTGGGGACGCGGGTCAGGAAGCGAAGACCTGCTGGCAGGCGCAGGCTATCGACGATCCGCAGTTGTCCTGGGCGGGCAAGATCACCCAACGGTTGGGGTGATGTAGGAGGGGGAGAAGCTGGCGTTTTGAGCTTCTGGAGGTGGTATGTTGAGTAAATGCTTCCTAAGGTGCCCAGGCCGAATACAATGACGTAGTTGACCGGGTAGTCCAGCAGATCTAATATCTGTCCTGAAGACAGCGCCGTTAAGGTCATCGTCAGGGAGGTGAGAGCATTCCTTCGCCCAATGACGGTTGCACGATCTTCCGGCGGAATCAGTTCGGCCAGGACAGAATTAAATGCGATCGATAAAACCGTACCGGGAATCGCCATGACCAGGGTAATTAAAATGATGATCCATATCTGGATAGTGCTGGGTAAGAGTAATGGGAGGGGGATCAGGAAAAGGTAGCCAAGGCGTGTCAGCCCTGCCGTTTGGAAACTGACCTGAGTCAATGTGTGCCCAGTCAACCATTTCCCGGCAGGTAATGAGAACAATAAGTTCACGACTGCCGGTCCAGCCGAGAGCAAGCTGATTTGAAAACCGGTAGCCCCCAGGCGTGCCGCGTAAACGGCAACGAAAGCCATGGCACTGCCTGCCAGAATGCCATATCCGATGACATCCGCGTACAGGTGAATATAGTTGGCTTTGCGATTGGGATCAGGAGGAGATGGGGTGGAGGTCGCGGTACTCAAATAACATCTGCCAGACGCGGATTGCTGCTTCAATTTGAATGCGCAGAGACATTTTGGATTTTCCCCAGCGCCGGTCAGCGAAGTAGAATGGTACTTCCCGGAAATTGTAACCTAAACGGCAGGCAATATGAGCCATTTCGATTTGAAATCCGTATCCATTCGACCGAACTCGCTCCAGAGGCATATGGAGTAATGAGCGGCGGTGCCAAAGGCGAAAACCTCCAGTTGCGTCGTGCATGGGCAGCTTCAATATCGAGCGGGCGTAGATATTCCCGAAAGCGGATAATCCTTTTCGCCAGGCGGGCCAGCAGTCATCCACGGCGCCTCCAGGAACATAACGCGAGCCCATGACAACATCACAGCAGTTCAGCATCTCTAATAGGTCTACCAGCAGCTCTGGGGGGTGAGAGAAATCGGCGTCCATTTGTCCGATAGCTTCAGCGCCAGAATCTAATGCCGCCTGAAAACCAGTAATATAGGCTGTGCCCAGGCCCAGCTTACCCTGCCTGTGAAGGACACTGAAGCACCCGGCATGTTGTTCAGCCAGCTGCTCCGCAAGCTCTCCTGTTCCATCCGGGCTATGATCATCCACCACCAGTAAACTTAGCTCTGGGATTGGCAGAAGAAATAAGGCGGAGACCAGCTTGGCAAGGTTCTCCGCCTCGTTATAGGTTGGAATAACAACTGTTAGACGCATACCACCCGATTAATTGTATCCGCCATGACGATATCCTGAATTGATATTTAGCCGATCGGCTGCTTTTGAATAACGAACTCACACACTGGATGTCCCATTGCAACACATTGGGATTCATTGACGCGGAACTCGCTGCCTCCAGAGACCCATTTCAGCCCTTCCTGAAGCAAGCCCGTGGCAATAAAACAGACCGGCTTGTCCGAGCCGGAACGGCCCCAGCACACCGGGCAGCGGTGGATGGTATATATGAATTCGTGTTCGCGTTCCTGCACAGTGCTGTACTGGTCGCTGATCTGGCTGAAAATCTTAGCCATCGCCGGGATCCCTATCCGCATTTTGGCGGATAGCGGGAGGACTTTGAATGCCAGATCGCCTGCGCCTGCCAGTGCTCCAAAGTTCCGCAGACCATCCGCAAAGGCTGCCCGCCCGGCGCGCAATGCCAGTCCCCGGCCTCCTCGTGCACCGTACATGACTTCCAGGGCTTCGTTGATCGCTGAGAAGTCTGAGAAATTGAATTCTTTACCCAGGTTGTCGGGTGGCAGGTTTTCAACCAGATCGGGTAAGTGAGCCAGGTTGAGAATGGCATTCAACCCATTTTTACCCATGACATCTTCGAGCGATTTCAAAGTAATCAGGGCGAACTTGTTGGCGTAGTTATATTCACTTGGGGGATGAGGTTCCATGCTATGTACCATTAGATGAGTTGAGCCAGTGCTTCAACCGCCCGGCGCATGTCCAACAGGATCAAACCCAGTTTGGCTTGCTGGCCCGCCAAAGTAGTCAGGACTGCTTCTTCGCCAACTGCCATCAAAATGACATATCCATTTTCACCCCGGATATAAACCTGATTTAATGTTCCCCGGCCCAGCTCAGAGGCGATCCGTTCTCCCAGAGAAAGCATGGCTGCCGACATCGCTGAAACCCGGTCCTCTTCCACTTCGCGCGGCAGGGCCGATGCAATACACAATCCATCTACACTGACGACTGCAGACGCCTCAATATCCGGGGAGGAAGCCTGCAGCTCGCGCAGGCGGTCGATCATAAGTTGAGAACGCGATTTGGTCAAAGCAAACCTCACGATACGATGATCATTTTTACAGGTGAACCAGACACTTTTGTCTGCCAGACAGTATCTGGCAATTATTTTTCATTTAATCGATTGTCACGCGCTTTCTTTTGCAAACTAACTGTAGCATAGCCACAAGCATGTGTCAAGCGATGGTCCTGGTGGAATTCTCACAGTTCCCTTATCAGATCTATTAGGGAGCATGCTATAATCGCAGCAGTTCCCATCTGTATTTAATTCCATCGTTGCAAGAACAAAGCCAGGGATTATTTGTGATCGATATTATTCTGTCAAAGGAGAAATGCAGATATGCTCAATAAAGTCACCCGTTATTCATTCGGCCTGTTAATTAGCCTTGCTCTGGTGCTGGGAGCCTGCAGCCCCAGCGGAAGCTTTCCAACTACCGCATCACCAGGCGATCAACAACCCGCCGAAACGATCGAACCAGTTACCCTCAAAGTAGTGATCCTGCCTGTCCTGGACACACTCCCAATCCGGGTTGCTCAGAAGGAAGGGCTTTTTGAAAAGAATGGGGTCAAAGTGGAATTGATCCCCGCCCAGGCTGCCCCTGAACGCGATCAATTGATCTCTGCCGGGCAGGCGGATGGGATGATCAATGAAGTCCTCTCCACGATGTTCTATAATCAAAATGAAACCCGAGTGGAGATTGTACGCTACGCGCGCAGCGCCACCGCCCAGGACTCGCTCTTCGCCATCCTGGTCGCTGGCAACAGCGGGATCGAAACCCTCGATGATCTAAAAGGTGTTGAAATCGGAATTTCGCAAGGAACGGTGATTGAATATGTGACTTCTCGCCTGCTGGAAGCGGAAGGGTTTGCGGAAGCCGACATTAAAAGCATTGCCGTTCCCAATATCTCCAGCCGGGTCGAGCTTCTGCTCAATGGAGAATTGAAAGCGGCAGTCCTGCCAGAGCCACTTACCTCGCTGGCAGTTTCGCAAGGGGCGCGTGTGATCCTCGCTGACACCAGCCACCCGGAATACAGCTTCAGCACCCTGTCTTTTCGCAAAGAGATCATCGATCAGCATCCCGAAGCCATCCGGGCATTTCTTAAAGCTGTAGAAGAAGCCGTCACTCAGCTAAATACCAGCCCGGACCAATATAAAGGCATCCTTTCAGACCAGAAACTGGTACCAGGACCATTATTGCCGACGTTCAAGATGCCTGTTTTCAGTACTTCGGGGGTACCGACGCAAGCGCAGTGGGATGATACACTCGCCTGGGCCAAATCCAAAGGCCTGGTTAGCAAAGATCTGATTTATGCTGATTCTGTAAACGCGAGTTTATTGCCCTGATCCAGGGCGCACAGCTATAGGTTTACAGTTGCAGGCGCAGCAGGTTTTCTCCCAGTATAACTGGGCTTTAAATCTGCTGCGTCCTTCCTTTCGTGGGGTAAAATAGTTTGGCGTGTATAATCATCCTCCCAATTGCTGAAATTTCTTCATGATCAAACTTCTGTCTGTTAGGTTTGCCTACCAGAATGCCCTTACGCCGGTCTTTGATGATTTTAATTGGCAGGCTAAGCGGGGGGAAGCCTGGGCAGTCTTAGGTCCTTCCGGGTGTGGCAAGAGCACCTTGTTATATCTGTTGGCAGGTTTGCGCATGCCCACCAAAGGTCAGGTGCTGGTGGATGGAAGCGTGCTGACCCGCCCGCGCCCGCAGACTGGCCTGATCTTGCAAGATTTTGGCTTGTTACCCTGGGCTACCGTCAGCCAGAATGCTGTGTTGGGCTTTAAGGTGCGCACATTTTATGGACCAGATGGCAAACACGCCCCGGCTGCAGTCAAAGCCAACTTGAGTGTGGACCCCTGGCTGGAGCGCCTGGGCTTAACCGCTGAAAAACACAAATTTCCAGGCCAATTATCCGGCGGACAGCGCCAGCGGGTAGCGATTGCTCGCACGCTGGCATTGAATCCAGATCTACTGTTGATGGATGAACCCTTTTCTTCGCTGGATGCCCCCACACGGGAGGGGCTGCAGCAGCTCACGCTCGAATTACTCCAGGAGAATAATCTGACGCTGGTAATGGTAACCCACGCCATTGAAGAGGCTGTTATCCTCGGTCGCAAAATTCTCCTTTTAGGCCAGCCTCCCAACCGGCAGCCGGAAATCATCGATAATCCCGGGTCTGGCCAGCCAGAATATCGCGACTCACCTGAATATGTCCGTCTGGTGCGGGACCTGCGGCGCAGGATTGGTGAGGGATGAAACGACGCGATTTACTTGGCGCGATCTTGGTTCTGCTCTTAATCTGGCAGATTTCAGCCTGGCTGCTGGATAAACCCATCCTACCAGCTCCATTGACTGTCGGCACGGCCCTCATCCGGGAAATGCAGAACGGGAATCTACCGCGCCACTTTTTAATGAGCCTGTGGCGGGTCCTCGCCAGCACTACCCTGGCAATTTTGTTCGCCGTGCCAGCAGGGTTAGCCCTGGGGCAATCGGAGCGCCTGAACCGCATATTTGCCCCGATAATATACCTGCTTTATCCAATCCCGAAAGTCGTCCTGGTTCCTGTAATCCTGCTTCTGTTTGGTGTCGGAGATTTCCCAAAAATTATTATCATCTTTTTGATCTTGTTCTTCCAGATCCTGGTGCTCGTGCGCGATCAGGCGTTGGGTATTCGCCCCGAGCTGCTGATGAGCGTTCGCAGC
>JAJZSS010000117.1 GCA_021849525.1 Chloroflexota bacterium | reverse complement strand
CCGAACTGCGAGCCAAAGATATACAACACCAGGCAGGTGATCAGTGTGGCAATGTTCGAATCCCGGATCGAAGGCCAGGCCCGCTGGAAGGCCAGGGCAAAGGCCTGGGTGACATTTCTCCCGGCGCGCAGCTCTTCTTTGAAGCGCTCAAAGATCAGGATATTGGCATCCAGGGCGCTGCCAGTGCTGAGCAAGAAGCCAGCCACACCGGCTAAGGTCAGGGTAACCGGGACAAAACGGAAGATAGCGAAGTCTACCAGGGCATAAAAAATGATGCCCACGATGGCGATCAGACCGGCCACGCGATAATAAATAGCCATAAACAGGAAGACGATGGCAAATCCGATCGCTCCTGCCCGCAGGCTTTTCTGAAGCGAATCTTCACCGAGAGTCGGGCCAACCGTGCGGGATTCAACGATTTTTAAGGGGATGGGCAGCGAGCCGTAGCGCAGCTGGACGGCCAGGGCATTGGCTTCGTCATAAGTAAATGTCCCCTGAATCACCGCAGCACCGTCGGTGATTGGAACCTGGATCGATGGCGCAGAAATGACTCTTTTGTCCAGGACGATGGCCAGGATGTTGCCGACATTGTTGGTGGTGTAATCGGCAAACTTGGTAACACCATCGCCTTTAAAGCTCAAGGTGACCTCGTAGCTGCCGGTCTGGCTGACGGTAACGCCGGCATCCGCCAGCTCGGCGCCGGTCAGCACCGTGTGATAGACCGGACCAGTGGCAGACGAAACCTGCTCGGAGGTCTGCCCAAAATCAGTCTGGATGGCAGCCCCAACCAGGCTGACGGCGGTGTTCGGGTCCACCTGGCTGAAATCGACAAATTCCAGCAAGCCGGTTTGCTTGAGGGTTGAGAGGACCACTTGCGGGTCGGATTCGCCGGGCATCTCCACCAGAATACGCGTATTGCCGGCCTGCTGAACGACGGCATCGCTGACACCCAGACCGTTGACACGATTTTCCACGATCTGGCGGGCCGTGCTCATATTCTCAGCCGTGACTGAGGCTTCGGGGAGATCGGCTTCCAACAGCGCCTGAACGCCACCGACCAGATCCAGACCCAGGACGGTTTTGATGGGCTTATTTAACAGCCGGGTCGTACCAGGTAAGACGAGATAAATACTGATAGCAAGGATGATGGCAACCAGTACCAAAGCTTGCCAGTTGCGTTTGGTCATACGAAGCAGGCCTCCAATTTCGTAAAAATGCCAGCCGGAGGCTGGACCAAAAGATTATACCCCTCTTCACAAATGCTGTCAGACGAATTTTATCTGGTCGAGATAATGGACCACTTGCTCCAGGATTTGTTCCGGGCTCAGGTGATCGGTGAGGATATGGATATCGGCGTGTTGGATGGCGTGCTGTAAGCGCTGGATCTGGATATCGTACTCGGCCTGGGTCCAGTTGAGTTTGCGGCGCTGGAGTGTGATGGGATAGGAGACATCCAGATAAACCAACACAACCGGGTTGGTCAGCCGCCGCCACATATCGGGGACGTACGAATGTTCCTGGGCGATCACCTTACCCGGCAGGCCCCGGGCGCGCAAAGCGTTCAACAGCGTGGTCTTCCCCGCAGCACAGGGTCCAACAATTCCAATGAGACGTTGCACGTCCCGCATATTGATTTCTCTGCGAGCTTAGAATTAGACTGGCAGGCGCACCGTCATGCGCCGCACATCATCGCCAATGCGCGATAGAACGCGCATCACAATCACCGAGATATCATCCACCGGGCGGCCCTGGTCCAGTCGAACAGCCTGCTCTAGCAGGACATCCGCCAGAAACTGCGCCGTGGGTTCTTCTTCATCGAGCAACTCGGCCAGGATTTCGGTGATATCCAGGCTTTCTCCGGTGCGCGAGCCGGCATGGACTATTCCATCGGTGAAGGCGACGACGGTCAGGCCAGGCTCCAGATTTACTTCGGTGATGACCGGACGGGTGTCCCGATATAAGCCGATGGGTCTGGATTCTTCATTGAGAGCGCGCAGCCGGTCACCGATGGCAAGATAAGCCGGGTTGGGATTGTTCCGGGTGATTAAGAGCGTGTGGGTATGCAGATCGGCTGAGATGATATTGAGAGTGGCCGAGACTTTTCCGCCGCGTTCAGTGTACAGATTGTCCGAAGCGGCTCGGGCTGCGGCGCCGTCGCGCACCCCATCTGCGAGGAGGGCGATCACTCTGCGTACAACGAGAACCGAGCTGTTCTTAGCGCCTCGTCCTGAGCTCTGCCCATCCACCATGACGACGGAATAACCGCCTTGTGGGCGTTCCACGACTTCAACCGTATCGCCGCTGTTGGAGGAGGCATATTTTTGGATTTTGGAGACAGCAATTTGAACTTCCATACCCCCAATTTTACATCAGGCATTAACTTTGGCGGGGAGGAGTTGAAATTCTTTAAGGTTTACGCGCCAGGATGATCATTACCTCGCTGTCCTTCAACCGGGTTGGATGTGCAGTCGCGTCGAGACCAGCCTGGGCAAAAGGTTCCAGTATGCGTTCATCCCAGGCAGGAGCCTGTCCGGTGAGGTGAAATAGCCCGGCTGCCAGGCGGTTAAGCCGTCCGCCTCCGGTGATCCATGCCAGCGGGATGATCACCAGGCTGCCGCCGGGGACCAGCAGGCGTTGGACTTCGCGCAGGGTGGGCTGCAGAAAAATGTATTCCGTAGGGAATGTAGCGACGACCTGGTCGAAGCTGCTGGAGGCGAACGGCAGATCTGGTGCTTTACCCACTACCAGGCGGTTGGGAAAATTAACTTTTCCCAGTCGCCGGGCTGCCTGGTGGACCATCTGGGAGCTGGCATCCATCCCGTAGACCTGGATGCACTTGTGCGCCAGGGCGATTTGCAGGTGACCCGGTCCCGGCCCCAGCTCCAGGACGCGCGGACCGTGGAGGTAAGGCAGGCTGCTGTAGACCCAGCTTTTCCAGCGCCCAAGCGAAACAATCCAGGCGACCAGGTCGTAGGTCCAGGCCAATTGGTGATAAAGCAGGCGGAAAAAGATGCGCAGAAATGCTGGCAGCCAGTGGTTCATCCGTATCGGAGAGGCTCAGGCTGCAGGCGGGTTGAGCAAGACCGGTAAGCGGCCCGGCAGGACACGGTACTCCAGCTCATGGGCGTGCTCGTCGAAGATCTCGCCATCGGTATGCGCCGGTGTAGGTTCCACAGAGCTTACTTTCAGCCAGGTAGCATGAACTTCGTGGATGTTCGGGTGCTCCACATAACTGCCAGCACCGGGTTTCATCGTACGCGGCAAAAGCCGCAGGATCTCGATCCGGGTGCGCATGAAACCATACACAAAGGTCAGCTTGCCATCAAATGGGTCGGCGTGGGGAGTCATAAAAAACACACCCCCGGTGCGCGGATTATTGCCCACTGTGACCAGGGTCGTCGGGCCTGCATAGCTGCCGCCATCCCACTCGAGGCGCATCTGCCAGCGGGGGCCGCGCAGTACACCTTTCAGGGTAGCCACCAGATAGCGGGGCGTGCCTTTGATCCACTGGATCTCCTGCTGGATCAATGTAATGAATGGCTCCAGGCCGATGGCAGCGTTATTGTCGAAATATCGGCCGTTGGCGGTACAGACATCCATGCTGCGGGTGTACCCCCGGGCGATCACCTGCGCCGCCGATGGTAGATCGTGCGGCAGGCTGAGATTATCCACAAAATCATTGGCAGACCCAAGGGGCATGACGCCCATTGGTGTCCAGGGTTTCCCGCTGCGCACAGCCGCCCTGCCAATCCCGTTGAGGACTTCATTGATGCTGCCATCCCCGCCGGCCGAAATGACCGGTGAAAAACCCTCCAGTACGGCCTGCTCTGCCAGCGACTCGCCGTGGCGCGGCCGCTCGGTGACCACCAGCTCATAGGCAATTCCAGCAGCCTGCAGGGCAGCCTCCAGCTCGGGTTTGCGCTGCAGGGCTGTCCAGCGATTGGCATACGGGTTGAGGATCACTTTGGCAGTCATAGACACTCCAGGCCAGGGGATTAGAAATCAAAAAACCGGACGAAAATCGAAGCCAGCATCAGGAAAATAAAAAAGCCGAAGCTATCGGTTGCAGCCGTGAGCAGGATCGTTGAAGCCACGGCTGGGTCTTTGCCGATCCTCGCCAGGAAAAGGGGCACCAGTGTGCCGACGATCGCCGCCACCACCATATTGGCGGTCAATGCCAGGAGCAAGATCAGGCCGAGATGGAAATCTCCACGCAGGAAAGTAACCACAGCGGCAACCACAGCGCCAACGATGACCCCCTGTAAGAGCCCAACCAGCACCTGGCGGCCGAGGATGCTCCAAATTTTCCTCCGGTCCAGGCGATCCAGGGCCAGGGCGCGCACCACCATGACGATATTTTGTGAGCCGGAATTGCCTCCCAGGCCAGCCACCACGGATTGGAACGCAGCCAGGATGGCTATCTCACCAATCAGGGTTTCGAAATTGCTCACCACCCAGGAGGCGAATAAAGCCGTAAGCATATTGAGGAACAGCCACGGCAACCGGCCGCGCACCTGCTCGCGCAGGGGACTGTCCGGCTCCAGCTCGGTATCGGAAACGTTTGCCAGGCGGTAAATATCTTCGGTGGCCTCTTCTTCAATGACCTCCAGAATATCATCGTGGGTGATGACACCCACCAGGCGCTCGGTGGCGTCAATAACAGGTATGGCCGCCAGAGAATAGTGGCTCATCTGCCGGGCGACTTCTTCCTGGTCCACACCGACCGCCACACTGATGACATCCGGGTCCATGATCTCTTGCATCGGCGACTGCGGCTGGGCGATCACCAGATCTCGAAAACCAACCACGCCTTTCAGTTTCTGGTCACGATCGACTACATATAAATAATAGGGGATTTCACTCGTCGGGCTGACCTCGCGCAGGAATTGGATCGCCTGCTCAGCGGTCGTCTGCCGGCGCAGAGCGACAAACGAGGTTGTCATCAGGCCGCCGGCGGTTTCGTCGGGGTAGCCGAGCAGCGGGCGCACCTCATCGGCGTCTTCCATCTGCTCCAGGA
Source organism: Chloroflexota bacterium (assembly GCA_021849525.1). Classification (GTDB taxonomy): domain Bacteria; phylum Chloroflexota; class Anaerolineae; order Anaerolineales; family UBA4823; genus JAJZSS01. Next base: position 1,103 of record JAJZSS010000117.1, on the reverse strand, counting down.
GGACCCGTGCCTGGCCGGGAGGCAGATCGCCCAGCAGGTCGGCTGCCTCATCGGGCTCCATCTCATCCAGCAGGTCGGCCAGACGACCCGGGGCAATATCCTCGACAGCCTCCAGGGTATCCTCGTCGTCCAGCTCTTCCAGCAGGTCGGCGATCGTTTCGAGGTCCAGGCGCTGGATCAGCAGGTCCTGCAGGGCGTCATCCAGCTGCTCATACACCTCTGCCAGGTCGGCGGGATGGATCTCGGCTAACTCTGCTGCCAGCCCTTCCGCGTCCTGTGGTCCTTTCAGCGCGCGGCGGATGAGGTCGCTGGCGGCTTCTACGGGATCTTCTGGCTGGTCGCTCATTTGCTTTTTCCCGTGGCAAGCTGCCCGCAGCCCGCCTGAATATCAATGCCGCGCCGGATGCGCAGGGTGCAGGGAATTCCGAAGCGCCCCAGCTCGGCGATAAAGGCTCTGGCGCGCTCCTGGGTTGAGCCGCGCCCGGCATAACCGCGCGTCGGATTTAAGGGGATCAGGTTGACGTGGCACAGCAAGCCGCGCAGGCGCTCGCCCAATAAACGCGCTTGCTCGACCGAATCATTCACCCCATCGATCAGAGCCCATTCAAAGGTGATCCGCCGATTGGTCTTGGCAACATACTCATGGCAGGCAGCCAGCAATTCGTCGATGGGATAACGCTTATTGACCGGCAGCATGGATTGGCGCAGCTCGTCCTGAGCCGCGTGCAGTGAGACCGCCAGGTTCACCTGGCGGTGTTCGTTGGCAAAACGGCGGATCATGGGCACCAGGCCGACGGTAGAAATGGTGAAACGGCGCGCCCCAAAATTGAACCCCTGGGTATCGCCCAGGCGGTCGATGGCTTTGAGCGTGGCCTCGTAATTATGGAATGGCTCGCCCATGCCCATCAACACCACATTGGTCACTTTCTCTCCCAATGGTTGGAGCTGACGGGCATAGAACAGGATCTGTTCGATGATCTCACCGCTGGTGAGATGGCGCTTGAAGCCCATCTGCCCCGTGGCGCAGAAGACACAGCCCATGGCACAGCCAGCCTGGGTGGAGATGCACAGCGTCCGGCGCAGTTTGGCTGAGCCTGGCTTGC
>JAJZSS010000116.1 GCA_021849525.1 Chloroflexota bacterium | reverse complement strand
AACCGCCAGACCAATCGCTTTGCCTATCGTTTGATGCGGGGCATCAGCAGTTTGGAGGGGATGGCCAATTAGCCATGTAGATAATCCGCGGCGAGGCTCATCGCCCACTACACGGCTGAATGGATTACCATTTTCAGAAGAGTTTGGACTCATGTATGTTATCGCGTTCCTTTGTGCGCAAGCGAATGATCATATACCCGGTTGACCCAGATGTCAAGTATATTAGAAACAGATGAATTATACTGGATTTAATTTTCAAGGAAAAAACAGGCGACAACTTTCTGCCGCCTGTCTGCCTCCCGGAAAATATTCGGTGATGATTAAGGCTGAGTGGATTCACCTAAAGTTACGGTAAGCGATTCTGGATTTCCGTTCCGGACAACTACGATTTCAACTGTCTCAGCTGGTTGGTTGGCAAATAACGCATTCAAGAAGCTTTTGTTCTCGCCAATATCCGCTGAGCCGATTCGGGTAATGATATCTCCGACGCGGATACCGCCCTGGTCTGCAGGCCCACCAGGAACTATCTCGGAGACATAGGCTCCCCACTCCACTGGTAGATCATATGCGGAAGCCAGATCAGGCGATATCACCTGCCAGCGGATTCCCAGGTAAGGCCGGGAGAAGAAACCCTGCTCGATAATTTGCCCGGCTACTACCTGGACTACAGAGGTGGGCACGGCAAAACCAAGCCCCTCGGCTGGCGCACTTCCGGTATTATTTCCCCGGACGACCAGGGTATTGATCCCGATTACCTCGCCCGCCAAATTGACCAATGGTCCACCAGAATTGCCGCTGTTGATCGCGGCATCTGTCTGGATCAGGTTCTCGATCTGAAAGCTATTGTCGGTTTCGATCATTCTCCCCGTTGCGCTCACAACGCCAACTGTAACAGTATTGACGAATTCACCCAAAGGGGAGCCGATCGCGATGACTGTCTCGCCAGGTTGCAGATTTTCAGAATTACCCAGGCTGGCATAACTCTGGACTGTTCCCTCCAGCTTTAAAACCGCCAGATCAGCATATGGGTCTGCGCCAATCACTGCAGCAGGCAGCTCAGTACCATCAGCTAATAAGACCTTGACGCTGGTTGAGTCTGCGATGACATGATTGTTGGTGACTGCATAGCCGTCAGCCGAAATGATTACACCGCTGCCACTCACCCGCTGATCGCCTGTATAGCCGAAGAAAGTTTCCCGTCCAGGGATTGTGCCCACAACGGTAACTACTGCTGGCCTTACTTTTATGACTGCCTGGGTAATATTGGTCTGGATATCGGTATTGGAGACAAGCAGTGGTGGCACCGTTTGGACCGCCGCGGTAGTCTGGCTATTCGGAGAGGTAACCAATGCTGCCTGTCTATCCTGATTCTGGAAATAGCGATAAGCGACCACCCCTCCAGCCAGAACACCCCCAAAAGCCGACAGAACGGCAACGAACAATACCAGCAATAGATAAAGGACTTTATTAGTTGTCATGACTTGCTGCTAAATTTCCACCCGGTGAATGTCCAAATTAATCGCGCCGCCGGCCTACACCGATCACCATACTGACCCAGTATAGCAGCTGCAGCACCGCGGTGATCAGGGCTGCGACGTAGGTCATTGCAGCCGCATTCAACACGTGGTTGACACCCTTCATTTCCTCTTCGCCCTGGATCATGCCTGTATCAGCCAATAATTGGCGCGCTCGAGAAGATGCGTTTAGCTCGACTGGCAAGGTTGCCAGGGCGAACAGGGCACCGGTGGAGAAAACGGCGATCCCAACCCAGGAGAGCTGTGTATATCCTAGCACCAGACCAATAATGATCAGGAACCAACCCAGATACGAACCAATATTCACAGCCGGTACCAGGGCAGCCCGGAAGCGCAAGGGGAAATATTCTTCTTTATCCTGCATGGCGTGACCCAATTCGTGCGCAGCAATGGCAAGCGCTGCGACCGACTGTCCCTGGTAAACGCCTTGTGAGAGGCGGAGGACTTTCTGGCGTGGGTCGTAATGATCGGTCATCTGACCGGCGATCCCTTCGATGCGCACATTATACATTCCGCCGCGTTCGATCAAGCGTTGGGCAGCTTCAGCGCCCGTAGCGCGGCTACGCGCGGGCACTTTGCTCCATTTGTTATAGGCAGAATTAACATACCACTGTACAGCCATCATGATCACCATGGCTGGCAGCATATAAATCAGATATCCCAGATTAAAATACATTGTTCATACCTCCACTAACTCCTGTCTTTCCGACCAGTCAATCATCATAAGCCATTTAGCGATGGGCTGTGTGTTCTCAAAAAAAGCTATCTTGCCAACAATTCAATCGCCTGTTCGAGCTGAGGGTCGACCCCGGCTGCCATATTTTCTTCAGTGATCTCAACTTTGACATCCGGCTCCAGGCCGATCTCATTGATCTGACGTTCTAGAGGTGTTAACCAGCGGGCAATGGTGATCCGGACTGCCCCCTGTTCGTCGACCAGGGCGTTGTACGTCTGGACAGAACCTTTCCCAAATGATGTCTCGCCCACCAACTGGCCTCGACCGCGATCCTGAACTGCCCCGGCGACGATTTCGGAAGCCGATGCGCTGCCGCCGTTGATCAGTACGACCAGGGGAATATCGGTGGCACTACCGCCTTTCCTGGCCTCGTAGATATCGCGGCTGCCATCCCCGTATTCTTCGTACATGATGACCCCGTCCGGGATAAATTCGGAGGCAACGTCGATCGCGGTTTCAAGATAGCCTCCACCATTATTGCGTAAATCCAAGATCATCCCCTTCGGGTCCTGTCCATTCAGTTCTTTGATTGCTTTCCGCAAATCTCGGGAAGTGTCGTCGCCAAAAGTGAAGAGCCGGATATAAGCGATCTGGTTATCGAGCATCTTTGATTCGACGGATGGTACAACAATATTCGCTCGCTCCACTTCAACATCAAAATTCTCCTGTCCTTCGCGCTGGATCGTTAAGATGACGGTTGTGCCGCGAGGACCTATTATCTTTTGGCGGACTGATTCGCCATCCAATCCAGTCACATCTTCACCATTGACACCCACGACTTTATCCTCGGCACGTAAACCAGCTTCTTCAGCCGGAGAGCCTGGCATGGGGCTGATAATGGTAAGGAACTCACCGGATATATCCACCCAGGCGCCGATCCCCTCATATTCCTCGCCTTGCAACTGTGCATTCGACTCTTCGAACTGGGTAGGATCCAGGTAGGATGTGTGCTGATCACCCAGGGCAGCCATCATTCCGCTGATTGCCCCACGCATCAAATCCACATCACTGACAGGTTGGTCTACAAAGTTTTCGTGCACCAGATCCCAGGCTTGCCAGAATGGCCTGAATAATTCATCAAGATTTTCCGACGGGCTACCTGAATCCTTAATTTGGGGCGGGAGCTCTGCTACCGCAGTACTTTCAAACACAGGCGGTTCGCTATCCGCAACAAGCGCAGCCGGGGAGAGAAATCGCCCAGCCACAAATCCCATTACACAGGCCCCAGACAAAAGAATGATGGCCCCGAAGATACTGATTATAGTTACCCAACTTTTTGAACTCATCATTACTCCATACTTAAACCTGATCGAAGACACAACAGGGGCATATCAATTAATCGTTTGACAATTAATCCTGTGGGTGTCTGCAATTCTCACTAAAAATTTTATCTAAAGAATATCAAGATATTATTAGAGCATAGTAAACGAATTATAAAATCCCCCTGGTTTTATTAATAATTTACTTAGCTGAATGCGGAAACACCATCATCTCATTCCGCAATCAAACGTTCCAAATAAGCCGAAAAAGAAGCCGGCTCGCTGACTTGTTCGGTATATTCGAGGAGCGCCTGCCCATCGAGGGGATAGAGCGGATGGCAGGATGTTGGGGCTGCCCCACCTGGTGCATGGACCACCAGATCTACAAATGGGGCTACGATGTCCGCCTTGTTAAGCTCAGGGACAATCTCCTCCGCCGTAATGATCACCAGCTGTGAGGTTAAGGCAAGCTCCTCATCAATACCGCGATTATCACCGATGAGCGCATTGCCATGCGGATCCGCTTGCAGCGCATGGATGACCGCCACATCCGGATGGATCGCAGGAAAGGCCATTAATTCCTCGCCGGAATATGGATCACGAATTGTGGCAACATCCGGGCGCAAACGGGGTAGATCCGTGCCCAACCAGGCTCTGCCCGGCATAAAACCAACGCCGGCCATTTGGGCGCGCAGACCCATCGCCAGGCTGGCTTCAGTTTCCTCAATTATGAGTAACTCCCCCCGATTGGCATAGTAGGTAAACATTGGGGCAAAACCAAATATTTCCAAACCAAAATAACATGTCCGGGTATGTTTGATTAATCCACCGCCAACCAGGAGGTCACTTTCCAGTCCGGCTGTGAAAGCTAACAGGGTTAACTCAGCCGGCATTTGCTCCAGTTTGTGTCGCCTGAGCAAGGCGCGCACAAAAGCCATGGGCCGGCGATAGAGGGTCATGCCGCCCAATGCCAGGGTTGTGCCGCTCTCAATTCGTTCAGCAGCCTCGATCAGTGATGTCCGTTTATCCATAGGGTTTTTGATTACCTTGATTTTCTTCCTCGTCATCGCTGCCTGGGGCATTTTTGCGTAATTCGGCAACCCGCTCAGAAAGCTCCGTCATCCGCGCGTCCTCTTGCCCCCATGGATTGCGCATCTCCCGGGCAGCTTTACCGAAGGTCGATGAGAAGCTATCTGGTTTACGTTTCGAGAATGCTGCATAAATTCCAACATTCAGAATAATTACCACAAAAAGCGTAATACATATCACCCAAAAGGCACGTCCGGTATCCATTTCTACCCTTCTACCTGCGGTCTGTTAACTCATTCCAAAATTCGGGATAAACAACTGGTAAGTCAACCAGATTGGCAACCTGGAAGGTCGCTGGGTGAGAATACGCGCCGTTTCCCACCAGGACAGCAGTCAAGCCAAACGCCATAGCCCCAGCTACATTCGCCGGCGAATCATCCAGGAATACACAGCCTCCCGGCTCAGGATTTCCAGCTATCTCCAGCGCTTTTTGGATAGCTTCAGGCGCAGGTTTACAGGCTGGACGAACATCCCGTACATCAATGACCCCCACAAAACAATCCCTCACTCCCAGAATGTCCAGGACCCGGTAAGCATGGGCAGAATCAGCATTGGTAAAGATCCAGCAGGGCTGGTGTAATCTCGCCAGAAGAGCCTGCAGCTCGGGATCTGGTTGTAGATAATCTTTCAGCGGCAGGTCGTGTACATATGCCAGGTAGTCATCGGTATCGACCTCATGGTGGATTTGCAAACCGCGCAGAGTGGTGCCATACTGGCGATAATACTTCTCCCGCAGCTGCGGGATAACCGGCTCAGGTAAACCGACTCGCTCAAGCATATAGCGGTTCATACGGACGCGGATGGCATCCCATAATCCAGTGCTGCTCCGGTAAAGAGTCTCATCCAGGTCAAAGAATAATGTTGTATAAGCCATAGCGTAATTATAAGGGATTGAAGCGCGCCCTGAAAGGGCAGATCGGCCGGCCAAACATCCCGGGCTGATATAATACGGGCATGCCCATAAGGATTCTGCAGCCCGATGTTGCCTCACAAATTGCCGCCGGAGAAGTTGTAGAGCGTCCTGCTTCGGTGGTCAAAGAATTGTTGGAAAATTCAATTGATGCCGGGAGTACTTTCATCCAGATACACGTCGATGAAGCCGGTAAACGCCTGATTGAAGTAGCCGACGATGGAGCGGGTATCTCACCTTCTGAATTAGCCCTGGCTGTCGAGCGGCATGCCACTTCCAAGTTGTCTTCCGCCAGTGAGTTAAATCATATCCAATCGTTAGGCTTTCGCGGTGAAGCTCTGGCATCGATCGCCTCAGTCTCACGTTTCACCATCACCTCGCGGGCTGTCCAGGTTGAGAATGGAGCGCGCCTGCGCGTCGAAGGTGGCCAGAACAGCCCGATCGAATCGGTTGGTGCACCAGTTGGAACGGTCGTACGGGTTGAAGATTTATTTTACAACGTCCCTGCCAGGTTGACATTCCTCAAACACGACACAACAGAACGCCGGCAGATTGATACTCTCGTGACGCGATATGCTCTGGCTTACCCCCACGT
>JAJZSS010000115.1 GCA_021849525.1 Chloroflexota bacterium | reverse complement strand
GTTCGACGACTGATGGCAGGTGCTCGCCTTCAAAACGGAGCTGGCCATAAGGGTCATCCTCAATAATCGGTACCCCATAAGCTTCTGCCAGCTCTACCAGCTTCTGGCGGCGCTCGAGGGACAGGGTTGCACCGGTTGGATTTTGGAAATTGGGCAGAACATAGATGAATTTGACGCCTACACGCAGTGCTTGCTCCAGGGCATCGGTCATCATACCTTCTTTATCCATCGGTACGGTGACATATTCCGCCCCATAGGCATTCCACGCCTGTAAGGCGCCGAGATATGTCGGCGCTTCAACCAGAATGCGGTCACCCCGGTTGATAAAAATTTTTCCGATCAGATCAAGAGCCTGTTGCGATCCGGAAGTGATCAGGATATTTTCAGGATTTACCCCGATGCCATACCGTGCAGTATGGCGGGCGATCATCTCACGCAATGGAAGATAACCTTCGGTTGCACCATATTGCAGCGCTTTCGCTCCCTGATCTGTGAGAACCCGCTGGCAGGCCTCAGCAAAAGCCTCAACCGGAAAAACATCCGGTGCCGGCATTCCTCCGCCAAAAGAAATAATATCCGGTTTCTCAGTCAGCTTCAACAGCTCACGGATCGCCGAACTCTTCATACGCTGGGTTCGCTGGGCATATCGGAAATCCCAATGAGTATCCATCCGGGTTCCATTGCCCTCTGGCTTCAATGCCTGGGGAAAATCAGCCATTCTTTCTCCTTTCGATGATTCAGAAATTTTTTCGACATGTGAAAAGGGGTAGGATGGTACCTGACCATCCTACCCCAGTAAGACAGATCAACGCTGGAAACGACTGACAATTAGCGCCGGTGTGGGAAGGATCGTCTTCTCTCCCTGTTTCAATGCAGCCGGGGCATTAATCGGCTTTGTTGGTGCGCTCTGGTAAATATAGATCAAAGTACCTTCGGCCGCGCTCTTTAGCTCGAGGAATGCCTGCCCGGTCAGGTAGCCTTCCTGATCCACGGCGCAGCTGGTAACCTGCCCCATGACTTTACCCTTTTTATCCAGCACCGGGTCGCCCTGGTGGGCCATGCGAACGCCCTTTTCGGTGAACCGGAAGCGGAATACTTCTGCGACTCTCTGCTCTTCGCGAGCCATATACGCCTTACGCCCAATGAACCAGGGTTTATAGGTTTTGACAAACAAACCAAATCCACCTTCGGCGACGCCGTTGTTCAGATCACCGCCCATTTCATGCCCGTAGAGGGGCAGTCCGGCTTCAGTGCGCAGCGAATCGCGTGCACCCAGGCCAATTGGCTTCAAACCGAATGGCTCACCCACTTTGAGAAGATCGTTGAAGAAACTGTCCGCTTGATCGGGATGGACGAACAACTCGAACGAGAATTTTTCGCCGGTATAACCGGTTCGCGATACCACCAGATCGTATCCACCGACCACTGCATCACACAGCTGGGTGCGCTGTAAGCCCATGATCCTCTGGCGAGTTGGAGCATCGACGCCCAATGCCAGCAGAATATCGCGCGACCGAGGTCCCTGCAGTGCAATATCTACACGCATGTCGGCGCCTTCTTTAGGATCGCGTAAATTGCGCAGGGTAACCCCACGCCCAAAAGCTTTGGCCCACGGGCGATCCCTGTCGATACACACTTCTCCGTTCTTCACGGCGTTCAACCAGGTCCAATCCTTATCGTCATTCGAAGCATTAACCACGATCAGGAATTTTTCTGCTCCCCGCCGGTAGATGATCAAATCATCGATCACATTCGCGTCTGGAGTCAGCAGGTGGGTATAGCAGGACTCCCCTACTCCCAATCCGCTGGCATCGTTCCCGACCACACAATCGAGAAATACACCCGCATCCGGACCTTCCGCCTGATAAACGCCCATGTGCGCCACATCAAAAACACCTGCCGCCTGGCGAACCGCCAGATGTTCTTCGACCACTGAGCTGTACCAGACCGGCATTTCCCAACCAGCGAATGGAATAACCTTTGCCCCCAGGCGCTTATGGGTTTCATAGACCGGTGTCCGCCGCAGAGCAGCTTCCTTATCTTCCCAGACGAAATCCGGCAGCGGCGCAAGCGGCTGAACGCCTGCTGGTATTCCAACCAAATAAGGCTTATCCGCAGCGACTGCGGGTCCGCTGGCTCTGGTAACTGCTTCGAAGTCAACCGGTTTCACCCACACCGGACCGGGCAGCTTTCCATAAGCGTCTTCATTTACGCACACGAAGCCATCTGAAAGATCCTGCAGCCAGGATTGAGCCAGGCCGGTTTTGCCGGCCGGAACCGTCAGGTGATACCGGGTTGCCTCGACGCTGGTCAGGACGCCCAGGATTTCACCCTGCGGGGTCAGCAATTTTGTCTCCTGGCTGTGACCTTTTTGTAAAGCACTTACATCACTGGTGAAAGCAAAATTCGCAAATTCACGTGCTCGCTCGCCACCAATCTCCAGTACGGCCCAATCACGATCTTTGGGATTGTCATCGATATAATAGAAATGAGGGTACCCATGCTGAGCCGGTGAGAAATCGATGCCAGCCTGCAGGGCCAGATCTCGCACCCGGCATTTGGTCTCTTCCAAAATGGTGAAATCCACCTTGGCTCGCCGCATATCCCCTTTGCGACCCTCCAACGAATAGGGTGTCGTCGATTTCAGGATATCGGAGATAATATCCGCCAGGGCGATCACCTCGGGCTCTTTAAATCCGCGCTGGGTGATCCAATGCGTCCCCATACGAATGCCCGAAGGATCGAGGGCTGATTTATCACCAGGGATAGTATTGCGATTGACAACCACTCCAGCCAGGTCGAGAATCCGGGCTGCCTGGTCGCCGGAGAGTGTTACGTGATCAAGTCCAGACACCGAGCCGCAATCCAAATTCATCAAATGGGTATTGGTGCCTCCAAAGGGAATCCGGAAGCCGTGTTCTTTGAATCGGTCGGTGAATACACGGCAATTGGTCAACACCTGGGATTGGAGCTGTTTGAATTGATCCGTTTTAGCCAGCTTGAACGCAGTTGCCATGGCCACGAAGGTATTGACGTGCGGGCCACCTTGCTCACCAGGGAAGACCGCCCGGTCAATCTTGTGCGATAAGGTCGGGTTGGTCGTCAGGATGCAGGCACCGCGCGGGCCGCACATCGATTTATGGGTGGTGAAAGTAATCACATCGGCATAACCGACCGGGGAAGGATAGAGTCCCGCGGCCACCATTCCAGCGACATGCGCGATATCGGCGAACAAATACGCCCCGACAGAGCTGGCAATCTCGCGGAAACGTTTCCAGTCGACCGCCCATGGATACGAAGAATACCCGGCGATGATAAATTTCGGTTTATGTTCTCGAGCAAGCTCCGCGACCGCATCATAATTGATCTGCTCGGTCTCCGGGTCGACGGTGTACGAGACGGCGCGGTAATACTTACCGGAGCGGTTAATCGGCGAGCCATGCGAGAGGTGACCACCGTGAAGCAGATTCATCCCCATGATCGTATCACCTGGCTGCACCAGAGCATGGTACACCGCATTGTTGGCGGGTCCGCCGGACAGAGCCTGAACATTGACAAAGATGCGATCGGCGCTGATCCCATTACTGGCGAATAACTCTGCGCAGCGCCGGCGAGCCAGACCTTCTGCAATGTCCGCGTATTCGACTCCCTTGTAGTAGCGGGGATCGGAATAGCGCCGGTAGTGCGCCAGGCGTGCCGGGTAATCGAGGATCTCTGCTTCCGTAAACCAGCGACTCTCTTCGTCGGGATAGCCTTCCGCATACACATTCTGGAAGGCAGATGCCAATGCCTCCCTGACGGCCAGGGGAGCTGAGCTCTCGCTGGGGATCAAAATCAGCTTGCGCGCCTGGCGCTCTGCCTCGATTTGGACTAACTCGCTGAGTGCTGGATCAAGATCATTTAATGAGCCACGAAACAAAAAATCATCCATTTTTAGCTCCTCTATTCACAGAGAAATTGCGGTCATACAGCCACCCAAAACATCTCCAGGCCTATGGATGTATACCGGGCGGCGCTGACAGGCTGGTTTTTAAAAAGGCCTGCGGAGGTTTATTTTACCAACCGCAGTCAATAATCTAAGAGACATAGAGCGAAGTGTTTCCCACTTAATAGGGTTGATGAACTTGCGCGAATAATAACACCTTCATTTTAGCTATTGGTCGGAGGAGGGTCAAGTGATAAAAGGCATGCCCATTCTATGAGTAATCATCCTTCACATGCCAGACTACTATAAAGTGGAAGAAATATTCGAATAATCAGTAACTCAGGGATAGAATTCTTTAAAAACCCGGCTGATCATGGAACCCCAATCGTCACAGCAAGCCACAGGTAAAACAACCCGCTGGGTAGCAAGATCAGCCAGAAGCGGGGGCGGCGGATCTTATGCCGGAACAACACCATACCCGCCAGCCCTCCCCATGCCCCACCTACCAGCCCTAGACCCAGAAGCGTGCGCTCAGGAACTCGCCGTTTATGGGCGATTGCCATGGCTTTGTCATATCCAAACAGGATGAGTGCAATCAGGCTGATGCCGATTAGATAAATCTGGATCATTGGATTCCGCCTGGGTGTTCTTAGACCAGAAATCCACCCGGATTCAAGATACCCGCCGGGTCCCAGCGTGCTTTGAGCTGCTGCATCAGCGCGAGAGTTTGAGATGGATACCCCCAACGATCTAATCGTCTCGACCAATCATCAGGTGCATGCAACACAACGGCGTAACCCCCGGCCGCCAGCGCCGATTTGCGCAGCTCTTCCACGGACTGGATTGAATTATCAGCTTCGACTGGCGTTGAGGTGGTATACAGCAAACCACTGGCGATATCTACCACGAAATTGCTGCTTTGCAACCGGGCTTCCTGGGCGACCAGGTAATTTCCCAGCGCTTTGGGCGGTAAACCGATCCTTAATGCCAGTTGTTTTTCCGAATCTGCAGCCAGTAATTGATCCCATAAATCTTGCGCTGCCTGGCCTTCAATCTCCAGCGGCGCAGGCAATCCCAGTTCGGCCAACCTGTCCTTAACCAGCTTTAGCTCGCTGTTTACATCTTCCGGCAGGCCTTCGGCAGTATAAGCCAGAACATACGGAGCGGATGCGATGGGCAGTCCATGCGGAAGCCTGCTGAGGACAATCCCACTTGAAATCAAAGCCAGAGTGAGGCATTCATTCGCTAACTCCAGGCCTCGCTTAAGATCGCTGACCGGGAGCAGCAGGCTGCAGCGCAGGCGCGGCTGGGGAGCGATCTTCAGGGTAGCGTCAACAATCAGACCCAGGGTACCCTGAGAACCAATCAGGAGTTTTGGGATATCGTACCCGGCAACATTTTTGACTACCGGCCGTCCGACGTGAATGGAGCGCCCATCTCCAAGCACAACCGTCATCGCCAGGACCTGGTCGCGCAAGCTGCCATAGCGCATCCGCAAGGGGGCATTGATGTTGCTCGCCAGGATTCCACCCAGGGTGATATCCGGCCAGGGGGAGTGCATGGCAACCTGCCAGCCCTTTGGCTCCAGGAACGCCTGAATCTCCTGGAAAGGAGTGCCGGCCCCGGCGGTGATATACAGATCCTGGGGCGAGTAGGTGGAGATGCCGTGCAGGCGTCCGGTCGAGAGCGTCCGCCCCGAAAAGGATGCATCCGGGGCTGCGTACGCACTGCGGATATAGATTGGCTGGCGGGCTTGCGATAACGCTGCCAGTCCTGTAACAGCCTCAGCGGCATTTCCGGGTGCAAATGGATCGGGTGGTAGGAGCTCAGCGTTATGGGAGGCATGGCTGGCAGGAGGCCCAGCAAAGATTTTCCCCGGGTTGAGCAGGTGTTCGGGATCGAATACCTGCTTGATATCCTGCATGATGCTTAGCTCTTCCGGCGAGTACATCAGCCCCAGATAGGGACGTTTCTCGATGCCAACCCCATGTTCTCCGGTAATGCTGCCGCCCAGGTCGACTACCGCCTGCATAAATTCCCGCCCGGCCTGGTGGGCGCGCTGGAAATGCTCTGGATTTTTAGGATCGGTCAGGATAAAGGGGTGCAGATTGCCATCTCCGGCGTGGAAGACATAGCCAACCTGGAGCCGGTAGCGGTCGCAGATCTGGTTGGTAGTATCCAGAGCCTGTGCCAGGGTGCTG
>JAJZSS010000114.1 GCA_021849525.1 Chloroflexota bacterium | reverse complement strand
GGGTTCCAGGGGACGCGATTGCAGATAATCAAGGATTTCGTGGTCTTCGACCAGATCGGTCAGTCCATCGGAGCAAAGGAGCAGGCGGTCGTCAGGCTTCAGCGTGAAGCCCTGGTTTGTTTCTGCCTGCCGGTCATTTTCGAGATTATTCAGCTTCAAGCGCAGGTCGGGGATCGCTGGCTGGCGGGAGCCAAGATAACGGCGGATGACATGGGCGTTCGGATGGCGCCTGGCCTGGCTCAATGAAAGCATACCCCCATCGATAGCTTCCTGTACCCAGGTGTGGTCGGTTGAAATTTGCTGGATGGCGCCATTGCGGACCAGGTAAATTCGCGAATCACCTACAGTGGCAGTGTAGAGGCGGTCTCCGATAATCCAACAGCAGGCGCAAGTTGACCCCATGCCGTGCTGGCTGGGCTCGCTTTGGGCTTGCTGGTAAATTGCCTGGCTGGCCTGTTGGATGGCCTCGTGCAGGGTCAGTACTGGCTGGCTCGCATCACTGGCTGCGATGATCTGGGTGATGGTCTCGATGGCAATCTCGGCCGCAATTTCGCCAGCGCGATGACCTCCAATCCCATCTGCAATAATGGCCAGTAAGCCGGGTAGAGGTGGATCTTGCAGGGTAGAAAATGCCGAGATGCGCAATCGGTCTTCATTCTTCTTCCCACTGATACCGGGATCACTGACCGCCGCAACATTCAGATGGGCTCGCTCGGCTGGGATCATTGGATTTCTTCCTCTGAAGGAGGCGGCCCTGGTTGCTCCAGGCGGCGAATGACCGGCTTACGCAGGCGGGCAGGGTGGGTTTGGGTGAAGCGGTAGATGCTTCGTCCCAGGTGGATCAAATCATTGTGTTCCAGGCAAGTTCCTTCTGGGGGCAGCACGGTGAAGTTGACCCAGGTACCAGCAATCGAGCCTGCATCGGTCAAAATGTATGCCCCCGCCTCGTTTTTTTTCACCCTTGCATGGAGTCCCTCAACCGAAGGATCACCGAATATAACCAGGGTAGCGCGCTGCGGGTCGCTACCTATCGTAACTTCTACAGCAGTTAAAGCAAAGGGAGGGAGGCTTCCAGCTGCATCATCGCCTGCCGAAGGAGTTAAGTAGGCGTCTGCCTGGGGTTTTACCCGGCGTTGGGGCCAGTGCAGGCGGCCTGTCCAGGCCTGGGCGGCTTGCTCGTCTGGTACAGGCGTAGCTGTCACCGCCGGTACATTTTTCACCCGGCGCAGGCGGTGGATGGGTAGCCGGTGGGGATGGATGCGCCCACCAACGACCATGAGCAAAAGTGCTACGGCACCGGTAAGCAGCACAGCCAATCCAATCAGGGTCGGAGTATTGCGAGCAAGGAGTACCCAGAAGCTGTTGGCGGGCTGTTTGACATTTACCTCAATGATTGTGTCGATGCTGGAGCCGCTGAGTCCCAGGATATCTTCAGCGATGACTTGCAGTGTGTACGGGCTGCTTCCGGTGATCTCGCGGATATCCCATTGGAAAATATCAAAGGGAGGAGCGAGATTCTCGTCAATCACCACCCCATTTACCAATAAAGCGGTCCGCGTCAGATCGCGCATAAGCTGATCCGGGAAGTCCACCAGGATGTGCAGCTCCAGCTCGGTGGGAGAATAGTCGGAAAGAGGAATATCCGCAGCAGCCACACCGGAGAGTTCTTCCGGGGGCTGGCGAGTAATACTCAGCGGAGGATTGATGAAGGCCGGATTTGGCGCTTGCAGGTCGATGGTATAGCTTTGGGGTGGTGCGGAGATTGTCTCCGTTTCATCCTGGATTTCAACGCTGACCTGGTGGGTACCGCTCTGGCGGATCTGCGATGTATAGGTAAGGCGGTAAATATTCCGGTTAGGCTCCAGGTAAGTCTCGAGGTCAGGGAAGGTTTCCTGTCCGCTGTAGCGGAAAAATTGTCCACCAGTTTGTGCAGCCAGGGCAATGAGTTGTTCTTCTGCGCCGGTACCTCTAACTTCAGTCGAGGTGACCAGCCAGATATGGATCCGGATGCCCTGTTGATTGGCGCGGGACGCCACATCGTTCAGCGCCAGGTTCTGGTTGTTTTCCAGTGGGGGAGTAATCCACAGGACTGCGCGACCCATGCCAGAACGTGGAGTGGGGTCTGCTGCTAAATCCACCGCTTGAGAAAGATTGTCCAGGCTGGGCACAGCCTGGCGAGCATTTTCAAGGGTGGCCGGCATCTCTGCCAGCCAGGCCTGTGGATCGGACAAATGGGTGGCGCTGCTGCCATCGGTGACCAACAGGCTCAAATCATCGATCGAGCTGCCCGACCGAGCCAGGGTCCACTGGGCAAGCGCCTGGTAGATCAGCTCATAGCGCGAGACGCCCCGGCTGTTGCGTAAGGCAATCTCTGATCCGGGGTTGACAGCAACAACAAGCTGCACCCCGAGACGCATTTCCTGGATCGTTACATTCTGGGCGGGTTGCTCGTCTTCCAGGAGCGTAATCTGGGATGGCTGTAGACCATGCAAAAAGCTGCCATCGGAGCTGCGTACATCCAGGTAGGTTTCCACAAGTGGAAAGGACCCCAGTTGAGGCGAGGAAAGCCCGGCGCGGGCTGGGGATTGGGCTTGCGCAGAAGGTGCGAGCAGTGCCAGGCACAGCACGCACACGCCAAACCGGATGAGGCGCAAAGACATAGCAAAATTTTAGCATAAGGTAGGAAAAGTGAGCCGTGGGATTAAAACCACTGCGCCTGGCAATCGATACTGGCCAGGCGCAGCGCAATCAGGAAGCGTGAATCGATTTTATTACTCTACAGGGCTGGAGTTCGGCTCCAATATGGCACTGCGGATCGTTGTGAACCGCAGAAATGCCAGGGTCCAGGCGGAGTGGATATAGCTTTGCAGGATTCCGTTCAAGAAGAACATGACCGGGAGATAGACCAGCATCAGGATGATGGTGATTGCCGTTCCACCACTCATAGCGACGTCGGAGCCGATGAACATACCTGCAATGATGGGCGCCAAGAAGAGGGCAAAAGGCAGCCCGATGACGAACCCCGCACCCCAAGTGATGAGCATGAGCACCAGGCCGAGTAATATTGCCTGACCCAGATTGGCGCTGACGACCGCCCATCCTCGCCGCAGCCCATCCATCAACCCTTTACCTTCGATCACGATGGCGTTGTTGGACTGCTCAATCCACAGATTGACCAGAAAGCCTCCCGGTACCAACAAGCACAGCAAGGGGATGACACAGATTAAGCCCACAACCGTGATTGCTAAAGGTATGCTCAGGAGCACCAGCAAGATGATGAGTAAGGCAAATCCAAGGCCGACAACAAGGTTCAGCCCAAACACGCGCCAGAAATAAGGCAGACCGCCGTTAAAAAGCTCGCTGAAGCTGAGCCTTGTTACCCCGCGATCCGCCTGGGATGCGCCACGGATCAGGCCAATTCGCCCCATCGTGCTTACAAAGACCACCAGAACCGTAAAAAGCAGCACCACCAGGACCATGGCGATTACAAATATCGCGATTTGCCAATCCTGGAATTGATTGAGATAATTCTGAAATTGCTCCGGCGCCTGCTGGCGATATTCGGTTTGGGGGAGGCTGGAGGCTGTATTCCCGCCGCTGAATCCTACCAGAATCCCAAACACCCACAGGACTTTATACTTCCAGACAATATTCCATGCCTTAGAAAGAACCTCACCGATTTGCATGGCTGCATCTCCTTTTCTGACTGAATGAATTACTGTTATCTATTGTGTCTACGTTATTCCCACTCAATTGTCGCGGGAGGTTTGCTGGTAATATCGTACACCACGCGATTGACGCCATCGACTTCGTTGACAATCCGGTTGGCGATGCGCGCCAGCAGGTCGTAGGGTAAGCGCGCCCAGTCGGCTGTCATAAAATCTTCCGTCGTGATGGCGCGCAGAGCGATCGCCTCTTCATAAGTGCGGTGGTCGCCCATTACGCCAACCGAGCGAACAGGAAGCAAAACTGCAAAAGCCTGAGCAGTGCCTTGCGCAGCGCCATCCTGTTCCTTCAAGCGTAATAAGCCGGCATTACGCAGCTCGCTGACAAAGATGGCATCCGCGGCGCGCAGCCTGGCGATCCGTTCAGGGGTAATCTCACCCAGGCAGCGTACTGCCAGGCCAGGCCCGGGGAATGGCTGGCGCCAGACCAGCTCTGCGGGTAAACCCAGGGCTTCACCGACCAGGCGGACTTCGTCTTTGAACAGGTAGCGCAGGGGCTCAACCAGCTCAAATTGCATCTCCTCTGGCAGCCCGCCGACATTGTGATGGGTTTTTATCCGCTGCGCCTGAGCGCGATCCGGGGCGCTGGATTCAACCACATCGGGGTAGATCGTGCCCTGCACCAGAAAGTGGGGTTCACCGGCTGCATGGGCTTGCTCCTCGAAGACCCGGATAAATTGTTCTCCGATAATGCGGCGTTTTTGTTCAGGCTCGGTCACACCCCCCAAGGCGCCCATGAAACGCGCTACAGCATCGACAGTGATCAGCTCGACACCTAACTGATCGTGAAGCGCTTTCTGTACCTGGGCTGCTTCATTCTCGCGCAGCATTCCGGTATCAACAAAGACAGCCAGCAGCTGATCGCCGATGGCGCGCTGCACCAGGGCGGTGGCTACACTGGAGTCGACGCCGCCGCTGACCGCAGAGATCACCATCTGGTTGCCTACCTGCTGGCGGATGCGGGCGACGCTTTCATTGATAATTGAGTCGGGCGTCCAATCCGGGTTGACCCCACAGATATCCAGTACGAACCGGCGCAGCAGCTCTGCGCCGCGAGGGGTATGGCGCACTTCGGGATGAAACTGCAGGCCAAAATAGCCGCGCCGCATATCGCCCATCGCCGCTACCGGTGAATTCGGGCTGCTGGCGAGGATGCTGAAGCCAGGGGGAGGCGTCTCAATGCGATCGCCGTGCGACATCCATACGTCCAGGCTGGACATCTCGATCAGCGGGTTCTCGATTTGTTTTTCGACGAGCGCTGGCCCATACTCTCGCATGGCTGAGGCAGCGATCTCGCCGCCCAGGGAATGAGTCAGGGCCTGCATGCCATAGCAGATCCCCAGGATGGGAAGCTGGCTCTCCAAAACATAAGCAGGTAGATAGGGCGCCCCGGGCTCATAGACAGAAGCAGGCCCACCAGAGAGGATAAATCCTTTGGGATGGATCGAAAGCACCTTGCTGGCGGGGGCGTCCCAGGGGAATAATTCGCAATATACGTGCATCTCGCGCACCCGGCGGGCGATCAGCTGGGCCGTTTGCGAGCCAAAATCGAGGATGGCAATCGCATTTGCCATGGATTCAGTCCTTGAAGACAATCTGGTCGTTGTCCATCTGGACGATACACGCCAGGCTTTCGATGGGTACACCGAGGGGTTGTAAGGCTTGCCGGCCCCCCTCGAAGGATTTTTCGACCAGTGCGCCGATTCCTACGACCTGTGCACCGGCGGATTTCGCCAGGCGAACCAGCCCCAGAATCGTAGCCCCACTGGCAAGGAAGTCGTCAATAATCAGCACCTTCTCGCCGCCGGCCAGGTATTCTGGGGAGATGATCAGCTCAACGGTGCGTCCTTTGGTGTGGGAGGGCGTGAGAGTCAGGAAGACCTGGTCTGGCATAGTGATCGGTTTATGCTTCCTGGCGTAAACCACGGGCAAATTCATGTGAAAGGCTGTCATCAGGGCGGGGGCAATTCCCGAGATTTCGGCTGTCAGGACCTTGGTGGCGCCGATATCGGTGAAGCGCCGGGCAAGCTCCTGCCCACATAGATCCATCAATGCCGGATCAACCTGGTGATTGATAAATCCATCGACTTTCAGAATTCCGTTCCCCAGGTTACGGCCTTCTTTTAAAATTCGATCTTTTAATACTTGCATGATTGGCTCCTGGCGCGTGCGTGTGGCAGCTGGCGAACCCCCCATACGATCATCCAATTCTACAACGGGTTGGAGTTTCAGGATAGACAAAGGTTGGAACGCGTCCATTTTTTAAGGTAGGCGATTTTTCAGGGGATAGAGTATGTTAGAATCCGGTGCATGGTTTTAGTTCTGGCTTCGAATTCACCCCTGCGCAAACAAATTCTGGCACTGGTGGTTTGTGAATTTCACGTGCAGGGTGGCGAAGTGGAC
>JAJZSS010000113.1 GCA_021849525.1 Chloroflexota bacterium | reverse complement strand
CCCGCATCCGGGTCGGCGTCCGGGATGCTCCAGTGCTGCAGCACCCGGTTGTTGTGCAGCAGCTCAATGTGTTCAATCGCATCTCCCGCTTCGACAGAGATTTCTACCTGGCGTGCCTCCGCCTGCGGGGCTATACCGCCGATGGGCTCATCATTTACGGCGTAGGCTAATGCGATCCGGTCCCCGGTCAAAGCATAGGTGCGCCGGGCTTTGATCGCCTCCCAGATTCCGTCGCGGGTGAGCGCAGCCGCCCACACCCCGGCCCGCCCGTGCCCATAGCTGCCGGGATGGGCGCTGTGGTGGTCGGTTGAGCCGACTGCCCCGGTGAGCTTGCCCTGGGCCAACCCATACTGGTAGGTGCTCCGCCCGTCGCGCGGGCCCATGGTGTGCAGGTAAGGATATGCGGTGCGGTCGCTTTCTGAAGCGCCGTGCATGGACATGATCTCGACCACCGGTGAAAACTCCGGATCGAAAGTCTCCCAGTCGATCCCCCGGAATCCCGTCTTATAGCCGATATGGTGGGGGATGAGCAAACCCTCAATTCCCTGCTCGTCCAGCCGGCGCAGCTCGGCGCGCATTCCCTTCAGGGTCGCGGCCCGCAGCACCTCGCCCTGCGATCCCTTGTACAGGATGTGGTGATCGCCAAATTCCATCGAATGCCATTCAAAACCCAGAAACGTAACCAGCTTTCCGGATTCGTTCTGGGCTTCGACCACCTGCCGGAAATGCTCCCATTCCTGGCCTGTGCGGGCGAAACCCTGGTGGTGGGAGGCAATCAGCTTTTGCAGGTGGACTGCCACCTCTGGGATGTCTGGCCAGTACGCGTGGGGTGTGATCGCCACGAAGTCGAGCTGCAAACGGGCATTCTGGAAAGCTTCTGCGATCGAGCCGTGCCCATAACCGATATTGCAGTGGCTGTGCAGATCGCCGTAATAGGCGTGCAGCCCAGTATAGGCGGCCAATCCAGTATTGGACTGCAAGCCAGAGTTGGATTGCGAACTATCAAAATTACCAGGTGTCATGCCAGTGCGCCTTTCAACGAGATGGTTGGATAAGAGTTGACATTCGCCCTACCCGCCCCCGGCGATCTCCAGCTCCGCCGGGTGCACCGGGCGGGGCAGGCCGTAAAACACATGGTAATCGCCGATCTGCGCTTCCTGCCAGGTTAATCCCAGGCGGGTGAAGCCGGCAGTCAATTCCCCATCCAGCGCCGGATTGTGGGTGGTGATGTAGGCGGTGCGCGGCGCGAGGGCGACCCGGGCGGTGTAGGCCGGGATGCGGTCATCGCGGCTGGTGTGGCGCAGATCGAGGTGGTAGGGCAGGCCAGGGCTGAAGATCAGTGTCTCCTGGGAGAGGAAAGCCAGAGGGTAAGCGACCCAGTAATTCGTGTAGCCGGTCATCTCGCCCTGGGCGTGTAGAAATTCTATCAGGCGGGCAGCCTCGCGGTGGTCGATCTGGGTGGGCGGGTAGAACTGGGTGGTAATCCCCGGCGGGTAGCGCAGGGCGCACGCCGCCGTCCCCCACAGGTTGAAGCCCAGCGCCACCGCCAGCGCGGCCAGCGCCAGCCAACGTGAGCGTCTTGCCATCTGCACCAGGGCTGCGCCAGCAAATAACGCCAGCGGTATCGCCAGAGGCACAAAGTAACGCCCGGATGGGTCAGCCCCGAAGGGGGTGAGCAGAAAGGCCAGAATCAGGGTCACGCCCACGCCTGCCAGCAGCCGGCGTTCCGGCAGGGCGGCATCTGGCTTGCGGACCGCCAGGACGATCGTACTGATCACCCACATCCAGAAGATCAGCGCCAGCGGCAGCAGCGGCCACGCCAGCAGGTCAGGGCTCCACGGCGGGCGCAGCCCGAAGAGCACCGTAATCCCCAGCAGCAAAAAGTTCAAAATGTGTTGGAAGACTTCATTGATCCAGGGCAGCTGCTCTGCCGCAGCGATGGCGCTGCCGCCCAGCTCGCCGAGCAGCGCGCCCGGGCCGTTCTGGATGGCGTGGCTAAGCCAGGGCGCCGCCCCCAGGCAAAATCCTGCCAGCCCCGTAAGGAGGCTGCGCCCCGCAAGGAGGCTGCGCCCCGCAAGGAGGCTGCGCCCGGCGTGAATATTGCCTGCCAGGGCTCTCCCATCCAGGCTGTTCTCGCCAGTTTTTTGCGCCCGCCGGGCACGGACCAGCCAGACCAGCAGGTAAATCCCCGCCGGCAGGCTGTAAATGAGGGTCAGGCCAAACGCCCATAATCCCAGCCCGGCCAGGAAACCCCAACCCAGCCATAATCCAATCGCAGGTTCTCCGGCTTCGATCCGCGTGCGCAGGCTCAAACTGGTGAGCAGGATCAGGTTACCGATCAACAGCGCTTCGCCGTACCCGCCCAGCGAGACGGTGGTGTACAGGGTCACGTTCACGGTGGGGATCGCCAGCAGCAGCGCCGCCAGCGCTCCCGCCCACTCCGAGCCGAAGATTTGCTTTCCCAGGCGGGCGGTGGTGAGCAGGGTGCCGGCGTACAGCAGCGCCTGCACCAGGCGTATCACCCACACCTGCTGCCCGAAGATGGCAAAGCCGCCTGCCGCCAGAATTGCATCCAGGCTGCCCATATAAGCCTGCCCGTAGAAGAAGACCGGCCGCGCTCCGCCCAGGATATGCCGCGCCATCAACGCCACAACGGCTTCATCGGCGTTGAACGGCACCCGGCCAGCAAGCAGCAGCCCGGCTTTGAGAGCCAGCATCAGCAGGACCGCTCCCAGCACAACCACGCGGGCTAATTTTGCTTCACTGCTTACCCCTCGCGCTGCCGCTGTCTTCTCCCGACCCGGATTCTCGCCGGGTTGGTCAGGTTCAGAGGGGATGGATTGGGGATGGACTTGCATATCCGTATAGCCTCAGGAAGGGAGCTGCTCTTGCGGCCTGTGGGCAGATGATCGTATAATCGCCCTATGCCCGAGATATTTTCAAGTGTAATTGTAGCCCCCCATGGTCTCCCCGGCAACTTGCGATGCTGAAAGGCGAGCGGCCTCGCCCGCCCTGGTTTTCCGTCCTCCGTTCGTCACAACAGCAGAGGCTGGCTGGCAGCCTGGCTGGTTTGCTATTTGTGGTTTTCTATCTCAGTGGCATTCCCGGCATTCCTTTCCACCCCGATGAAAGCACTTATCTGTATATGAGCGGCGATCTGGAAGCCGTATTCCATAACCCGCTGAGGCTGGGATACAACCCCCAGACAGCTGACGATCCGCGCCAGCGTTACCGCCTGCTGGATGCACCTCTCAGCCGGCTGGCGATCGGCTTCGCCCGCCGGCTGGCTGGCTATGCAGCCCTGCCTGTTGACTGGGATTGGGCTCTCACCTGGGAGGAGAACGCCGCAGCCGGCGCCCTGCCCGAGCCCGGCCTGCTCCTGGCGGGACGCCTGGCGTCATCTACCCTGGCTTTACTGGGGCTGTTCTGCCTCTATTTTACCGGAAGGGGCATGGATCGTCCCCTGACCGGCTTTCTCGCCGCCGGATTTCTGAGTTTAAATGCGCTGTATTGGCTGCATGCCCGCCGGGCGATGAGCGAAGGCCCGCTGCTGTTTGGAGTCTGTCTGGCCATGTGGGGCTTAATTGAAGGCGAGCGGCGACCCTGGCTGGCCGGGCTGGGGGCTGCCATAGCGCTGAATGCCAAACAATCCACCCTGGTGTTGGTCCCTGTGGGGCTGCTGGCAGTGCTCTGGCTGGTCGATACGCCGGTCGAGCGGCGGGGAAAGCAACGCTGGGCCAACCTGGTTCAGTACGCAGCGGTTTTCATCGTCGTCACCCTGGCGCTCAATCCCTGGCTGTGGCGCCAGCCTGGCTCTGCCCTGAAGGTTGCGGTGGGTCTGCGCAGGAATCTGCTGGCCTACCAGGTTCGGGATATTGCCAGCTTTGCACCGCATCAGGTACTGGAGGGCGCCGGGCCGCGTTTGCTGGCTGCTGGCTATAATTTATTTGTAGCCCCACTCAGTTTCGCTGAGCTGGGCAAGTACCGTACTGCCACTGCGGCCAGTGAAACCACCTACCTGAGCAATCCCCTGCATTCTCTGCTGCGCAGCCCGGCGGGTGGAGGCCTCCTGCTGACCTTATGCATATTTGGAGCTGTGCTGGCCTTGCTTGGACTACGCCGCGCCGCACCCGGCAGGCAGCGCGGAATTGGTTTACTGCTCCTGGCTGGCACCGTTCAGCTGGCTGCGATCATTGCTGTCGTCCCATTTACCTGGCAGCGCTACCCGATTCCACTGCTGCCTTTTATCTGCCTGTGGATGGCTTATGCCATTCGCAGGCCTGATCGCTCACCTGCTGTTTCCTCGCAGCTGGCTTCTGGCGAAGAAAACATGGCTGGATGAGTAAGTTGAGAATTTCATTGAGGGATTTACGAGGAATGCAATGATATTGACATGAATTACCGCATTCCTTAAGCAGATTGTAAAGAAGAATGCAGGCTTTCTATGGTTAAATGAGTGATACCAGATAGAGGAGTTGGTAATCAACACATGCTTAATCTATTCAACCGTATATTAATGGTACTTACTTTGTTAATCACCGGGATCAGCAGTATCCCGTTGAACCGCCTGCCGGCTCAGGATACGCCTCCCGGCCCCGAAGCGACCGAGGTAGTGAATGATGATACGATCATCTTCCTGCCCATGTCGCTGCGCAGCCCCTGGGTATCGCCGCCCACCCCCACCCCGCCGGCACCAACCACGCCGGCACCAACCACGCCGGCACCCGTCACCCCAACACCGGTCACTCCCACGCCGCCCACGCCCACCCTGCCTCCGGTTGGCAACGCCATCATCGTCGATCACACTTCCCTTCCGCTCTTCGACCAGATCCCCGAGCAGTATCTGACTGCGGCGCGCAATCTGCATATGTATTTCTCCGACCGCTCGGTGGGTTTAAATATTTATGAGTCCTTATCGTGTCTGGCGGCTTCGTCCTGGGCTTCATCTTCGTCAGATTGTCGTAAAGATTTTAATTTTGCTACTCCCGACGAGTTTGATAGGAAAACCTACAACCAAACCGATTGGAATAACGGAACTGTGCCCGAGCTCATCCAGTTTACACCTGACAGCAATCGATATAACTTTTCAAATTGGGAATATGAGTTTGAGCATGGTAGCTATTGGTACGAGATTACAAGGGATTTTTTCACTGTAAAAATTCCTGCTAAACTTCCCACAAACGATGTTCTCTCACACCAATTCAGCTATCTAGCTGTGAATACTGGATCACTGATTGCTCATCCCACTCGGGGTTATTTCGCAGATACTTCTTATTATGATATCCATGAGATGGAAGATCTTATCGCTGATAATCCAGATAAAGTATTCTTCTTATGGACGTCGAGCCTTGCGCGAAACATTGGTACACAAGAATCTACCGCCTTTAATCACGCCATGCGTTTGTATGCGATTGAGCATGGAATGATCTTGTTTGATGCTGCGGATATATTATCCCATGATCGGAATGGTCAGCCCTGTTTCGATAATCGGGATGGCGTAGAGTTCCGTGGTACTGATGGATCGGAGAATTACCCAGACGACGGTATTGCGCTTCCCGCCATATGTAATGACTATACGACTGAGTATGATAACGGTCATTTAGGTATGGGTGGTGGCCGAGTAACCATGGCAAAGGCTTTCTGGATCCTCATGGCCCGCATCGCCGGCTGGAATCCGTAAATCTGCCAGCAGAACACGAATTCATTGCTCTGCCTTCCAAACCCCAGGGGTTTAAGAAATCCGCAGGATTTCAACCCCTGGGGTTTTTGAATCCCTGATCAATATTTACAAACCAGGTCGGTAATGGACCCTACAGGTTTCCATATAACTTTACCGATCATGTCTGCCTGGAAGGATATGATCCCGACCTACTCAGATAACCTTAAAACCTGTAGGGTCTGTTCCTCGCACCATGACCAGACCGTACAGGTTTTATGGTAATCCGAAGCGACCAATGCCATGCGCTGGATCGTGATCCGGACATCCCGGCGTCATGAGGAAACCTGTACGGTCGTCATTAAACAAGAGTTACCGAAGATGATAGTAAAAATCCATCATGGGTTTATTAAGAGAACATTGATCTTATTTCGGCCTCCACCCGGTATAATTCCCCCATCAACCTAGGAGGCCATTGGATGAAAAACACCCTGTACGT
>JAJZSS010000112.1 GCA_021849525.1 Chloroflexota bacterium | reverse complement strand
CCTGGTCTACCGGGGAATATGGGGAAAGAAACTTATAGGGTCCGGCAGGCAGTTCAGTGACAGCAGGAGGCGACCCGGCACGGGATGCCTCGCTAAGTACATAGACCTGCACCTGGTAAATATCCCCGCCGTATACATCTCCGTGGATGGCATCTGTCTGGACGCCAACCACGCGCCCCATATTATGCTCAACATCAATCCGGACATCCAGGCGCGCGGCAACATCCACCCCCGCCCCGCAGGATGGACAGTAACGTGCCTGATCTGGCAAGGGTTTTGAGCAGCTTGGACAATTCATCTCTAGGCGCCCAATCCTTCCCTGCCTGTGGAATCAATTCGATGAGGAAATTGATTGCAGATATTTCATACCTTGAGTGCTGTCTCTACGGTCTTATGCACGCCAGCAACGCGATCTGGAATCCGTACGCCAAACTTATTAAAAAATGTGATTTTCCCGGAGTCGACGTGGTCATAACCGGTATACAGCACATAAGCCATCAAAGCTGTTACCAGGGCGGCAATCACTGCCTGAGCCTGGGGGAGCTTCAGGAAAGGCAAAGGCACCATCCGCACCAGGCCAATTCCCTGCAAGAAGTGGCTGACCTGATTGGATTTTTGCAGATATTTCTGGCTCAGGCTCTGAACATCGCGGGTCGCCTGGTGTAAGGCGCCAAGCTCTGCTTTGGTGGTTGATGTCCAATTAAGTACGTCCTTCTGGATAGCGTCAATCGCAAACACACGCGTTACCAGCTCTTCTACCAGGGTTTTGCCGTCCTTACCGGCGAAATCTTTCTTCAAATCCTCGAGCCAGGCAATGACTTTAGCCTTGGCCTGGTCTTCGAGGTCCTTTCCCAGCATGCGAACAACCCAGTCATATGCCTGGGCAATCAGCTCCAGGGCAGAAGCAATCACCTTCCGCACGACAACCATCACGCTCTGGACGGTTTCTTCCAGCCAGGTAACGACATCTTTCCCCAGGATAGACGCACCCAATTTCAGTGTCTCCGGATTAAATGCCAGCAGGGTCTGGGCGGCTTCTCCGCCGATTTTGCTTGCCTGGCGGGAGATAGAACGCAGGCTGGCAGCCGATTCACGCGCCAGGAAAACCCGCGCCGAATCTTGATCTTCTGGGAGGTCGTCCTCTCCGCGCACTGCCTGGATCGGAATATCCAGGGGTTGGGCAATGGCACGAGCCAGCTCGTCCACTGCAACGATTAATGTGGCACTATCCGCAGCCCGAAACTGACCTATTCCACCCGCAGTGCCAGATTCGGCAGCCTGACTGGCAGCCGCTGCCTGGACAAGCAGCTCATTCGCGACCCGGAGCTGCGCCCCAGCCTGGTCCAACAACTTATATTCAGCCGCTTCTTGCTCGACCAGAGATCCATCCTCAAGATAACGAGCCGTCTGCTCGCCGGCTTGCTGGGATAGCTGGACCAACCGGTCTAAATCCGGGGAGATCTGGTCCAGGGCAAGCTCCCCGCCGCGGAAGCTGCTTCCATCTGGGGCATGGCCGACGAACAGCCCATTGAGCTGCCCGGCAATCGCTTGCATCGAGGCCTGATAGACATTGGAATCGCTCATGATCCTGCTCCTGATTCTGGGTCTGTGGGTGGCGAGGCAGGTTTTGGCGGCTTGCCAAAACTGAGTTTGACGCCTGTGAGATTTCCATTCACTTCTTTTGCCTGGATATCGCTGCTGATATCCAGCGGCCCGACAGCCTCTTTTAGATCGACGTCGACGCCAATGACCTCGGCGCCTTTGGCGATCAATTCGAGCATCATCTTATTCTGGACACGAATATTATTGGCGGTGGGTGATTCGCGCCGGGCAAGCTCGGGGAATAAAACGCCATCCGCCGAATTCAAATACAGCACCGGCACTGCCCATTCCAGGTTGGTCACTGGACTCAGGCTGGCGACTTTGGTCATCGCCCGGCGACCTGCACTGACGGCCTCATCGATCGTTAGCCCGGCAGCCAATGATGTATAGAAGGCTTTACTGAAGGCGACCGCAGCATCATCCTGGACCAGATACTGCATGGCAATCACTGCTGCCAATCCGCCCTCTAACAACGCAGGTGCAACAGCATTCCAGGGCGAAACTTTATCCCGCCGCCCCGAATTACACGCTCCGAGCACGGCTAACCGCACACCCGCGGCTGCCAGCAAATCTGCCAGATCGCGCGCCGGCACCAGATGTGGCGTCGGGTCAGCCGCGCTGGTCTGCAGCACAATCTGCCCCACGGCTTCGAGGGGTGCGCCGGTTTGTGGATCGCGGGAACGGATATCCAGCACCCCATGCCCGGCAAAGTGGAATAAATCCACCTTTCCCGCCAGGGCCTGGGTCAGATCATCCCAGCTGGCCTGTTCAATAAATGGCTTGATCTCGATCTCAACGCCATCGACGGCGAAATTGGCCAGGGATTCCTCGATCACCTTGCGTTCCTGCTCCAATTTCAATGGACGCTGGCCAGATACCCGGGCGTTTGAAGTTACCGGGCGGATGGCTAATTTCGTGGGATCCTTCAGGGCTAATGCTGGTGGAGGTGATAAGCGCTCTTCGAAACGGGCGATGGATACCTGGGGGTTCAAGGCCAGAAAGTACGCAGCTTTATCCTCTCCCAGATGGTGCGGATCATACACCAGCTCCCAGGGGATTTGCGCCAGATCCGGGGACTGTATGATGAGTCGCAGGCGTACACCGTCATCCTGCCCTGCCAGGGTGAGCGCTTGCTGGTAGATGGATCGTACTGTTCCTTCCGGCAATAATCGCTCGGTTAGAGCTTTCCCCAGCTTTATCGCATCATCAACTGCCAGGTTTTTCCGCTCCAGGTCTTCGAGCAAAAATTGATCATCTTCACTCAACGCCGGCACGTTGAAAGCCGGGACGCTGCCCAGTGGGCCTCCAGGATTGGGCAGCACCGCCAGCTTGAAGGCTTTTGCTGCCGGATCAAGGTCCCTGAGCTGGAGAAGTATATCGATGGTTGGTCGAATTACGGGCATTTAGGAACTCTCCGCTTCAACCGAGATCATTTCTTCCAGGGTCAGCGTGGGCTTACCCATGATTTCGACCGTCGCCAGCAGGCGATAGTAGCCTTCCTGGGTGGGAGCCGCCATTTGCCCAGAATAAGCTCCCGATTGGGCGGGTTTCTCCCTTAAATTTACTGCAGGAAGCACAGCTGGTGCGGCTGCCTCTGGCTGGCTGGGTAAGGCCTGGTTCCAGATCATCTGTACTTTGATCGCCGCATTGGATTGGGGTGGATTTCCAGGCTCATTGCGCTGGATAGTTGCCTGCAAATCAATCCCCTGCCCTGGAAGGTATGAATCCTGGGTCGGTGCAAAAAAGACGGTAAACTCATCGGTGAAGAGGGTGGCCCGGGTGGCTTCCTGGTAACGCCCTACCAGCTCGTATTCGAGCTGCACAAGCACTTGAGGATCAACATAAATATTGCCATGATCGACCGCAAAGGCAAATGCCCGTCCCGCCTCGCGGACGGAAGGATGAACGGCGCTGCGCTCCGGGACGGTGCCGTCTCCAGCTTCGGTGTACACCCACTGGATATCCTGCCACTGACCTCCGGCACCCGCGCTGACCACTGCCGAAGTCAAGGTCGGTTTTCGGCGTCCGAAAAAGCAGACGGTATCCACGCTGAGTGTCGTACCCAGCTCCTGGTTAAAACGCAGCCCCTCCTGGAGCCGCTGAGCATCTTCGGCTCCGCCCAACCAGCGAGTATCGGTGAATAAATCTATTGGATGGTTATTCGCATCGAACACAAATGGCTGTGAATAGGGGATCAATTGATAATAGGATGGGAATGTTCGGATCAAATCCTTAATGCGCTCCTGGATGCCGTACTTATTAAGCAATTTCACGAAAAACATATTCATGCCATTCATGAGCACATTGAGTGATTTTGGAGCTCCATCCCAGGGAGAGCCCATCAAGAACAGGCGCTCGACAAAATCTTTGCCGCCCTCCTTCTCGATGTACCAGCGCGAGACAATCCCACCATTGCTGTGGGCAATGATCCAGGCTTTGGCAGGTTTGTGCAGATCGCTCCATAAGGCAATCGCCTGTCCCAATTGGCGAGCGGAAATGCGATTATCCTGGCGCCAGTCATAGGCAAAGGTATATACCGGGGTTCGATCGGATGATCCATGGGTATCACCGTTCTGGTTTTCGATCTGGTAACCGATCCGGCGCAAAGCCTGGAGTAAACGGCCATAATGCTCGGCTTTTAAAAAGGGCGGGACGAATAAAACCTGATCCATCAATCCCGCCGGAACAATATCGGAATTAGGATATTTGAGCCGTTCCAGCATATGATCGACATTCGCAGGGATGCTTAAGGGATCGCGCAACAATCCTGGAATATCAACCCACAATGTCCGCCCATCCTGGGAGTCGCGCAATTGACTGCCCATATAACCTGGAACTACTACAATAAAATGGGGAGGGATTCCACCGTTGTCTGCATGACCAATTGGGGGCATGGCGCTCCTCCTGATTCAGCTGGCATTAATCGGTTTGGGAATGCTTACGGCGGGATGATTCAGTGTAGAGTGGGAGTAACAATAGCCTGGATTTCCCGCTACAGCATATATTGGAGTTTCCATATCCACTATACTGGATTTTGTTTTAACTGTCAACGAATTTCACCTTTCGTTCAACAAGCGAGAGTCATTTAAGTTGCCAGTTGACATTCTTCAAGTATTTATATATGCTTGATGTGGCATCGTTTTGCAAAATTTTAATATGAGCGGATTTTGAAAATGAGCGGGTACGAAATTTTCAATCTATGCTCGCTCACATAATATTCAGGAGGTCACCATGAGACGTGTTATTCAAATTGCCTCGATCCTATTCCTGATTGCAAGTACGGTGTTCTTGCCCTGGTCTGCCATCCTCAGAACTCAGGCCAGTGGATTGAACGACAATCCCCCACCCCCAGTCCCCAAAGAAGCACAAGATGAAATCGTATATATTCCGCTGATCTCCAACAACCCGACCTACCGCGTCAGCGGGCAGATCCGCGATGCACACCAACAACCTATCGCAGGGGTCAGTGTGATGGATGCCAACGGCCAAAGCGTGATCACCGACAGTAATGGGATCTATCAGCTGGCCGCCCTATCAGGCAGCCACAGCCTGGCGCCCATGAAAGAAGGCTTACGCTTCAATCCCGCCCAATTCGATCTTGATCTGCCTGCCGCGAACGCAGTGGCAGATTTTGATGCTCTGGCAGCCTGCACTGAAGCGATGCTTAATGGCGGCTTTGAGACCAATGCTGCCTGGGAATTCCCGATCACAGATCGGCCCGCCCTGATCGTGGACACAGCCGCTCACAGTGGTGTGCGGGCATTAAAAACCGGGATCACCAACACCGACCCGGATGCAAACCGGTTTGTTTATTCTTCGGCTCGCCAGCCTGTCACCATCCCCGGCGATATGACCTCCGCCCGGCTGCGCATGTGGCTCTATCCCATCTTTGAAGATGTGGCGGAGAAATTTGTCGCCCGCACCGGCGGGATCGAGGCGATTGATGCCCCGACAATCGGCGATATCCAGTATGTGGCTGTATTAAATGCTACAACTGACGAGCTTATCGAATTTGTGCTTGCCACGCAAAGCGACGCTCGCCAATGGGGTTTCTACGAATTCAATCTGGATAAAAGGACTATCCAGCGACTTCCGTTCGAGGAGGAGGTGAGCGGTATCAATTCACCTCGTAGGGCTCCGAATTCCATCGGCGCGGTCTCTTTTTCCCCCGACGGCAAACGTCTGGCGGTGGAGTGCTTCTTCAATATGCCGACGAATGCGGGGGGGAATCCCACAGGCAATTTGAATACCAACAGCCCGAAATCGATTGCAGGCAACGGGCAGGGGACGCAAGGCGCGCAAAACGTTCAAACGCCTAATCCGAGTGGATCCGTAACGCAGAGCGGTGTCATTAGCGCGGTCTATATCATCTCCATCGATGGAACTCAGTCGACAAAGGTTATCTCGAAGGTCAATGAGACATTTTCGTTTGCGTGGTCGCATAACAGCGATATGCTGGCGACAACGATCTGGCACAACCCCAACTGCGGCACCTCGCGCAACACCTTGGCGATGCTGCAGGATGCGGGCGCGGAAGTGACGGTGGTCGAATACCTCAAGA
>JAJZSS010000111.1 GCA_021849525.1 Chloroflexota bacterium | reverse complement strand
GCAGAGGCTTGTCCAAGAAGCGCTCGGCAATAAGCTGCATGCCGATGCCGCAGGAGAGGCTCATGATGGCATCCACCTGGGGCGCGATCTCCGCCAGCTCCTCCACGAACTCCGGCTCGCAGGCGCGTTCCAGGGTCCGGGTGATGATATTGATGTCCTGGCCCTGGTTCTTGAGCGCCATATGCAGGGTGGGGGCCAGGGTGTTGACCTCGCGCTCGCCGCCGGCGGCGCATTCGGCCACGCAGGTGGCGCAACCCACCAGCAGGAGGTTCTTATAGCCCTTGAGCCCGGCCAATAGCTCGGGCAGGGGCTTCCATTCCGCGACTATCATTAGTTGGTGCCTCCTTTCATGGGGTTGGGCCCCAGGTCCTTTATCCGGCCGGCATGGCGGCCGGCGAGGTTCATCAGATCTTCAGGGGTCAGCTCCGCCGCCCGGTTCAGCTCCAAGCGTGCTTCGGCCATGCCGGCCTGGGAAAATGTGATCACCGAGACTGAAATCTGGCAGGTGGTTACCTATCTGCGAACAATGGGTGAGTAAGCATTCCCAGCACTGCAGCAATCTGGCTCCCGGGGTGTTCAGCTCCGGGAGCTCTTTTTATTCTTTGGGGAGTAATTTTGCCCGGTCGATGAAACCTGCCAGCTCAGAACGCTTGGTTTCAGCGGGTGGGACATAACCAAGATATACATCCCACTCCTGGATCAGGTGGTTGATGGGACGGATATTCAAGCCGATTTCCCCCGTTTCGAAGGTCAGGACATAGGTCCCGTCGATCATCTCAGCCACTTCCACCACCATCGCCTCGTGCGTCCAGCGCAGCCATTCTGTCTGGAGCTGCTTGCGGAACTTCTTCGGCCTGGCTTTTGCCCGTTCGATGGCCGCGTTCGGCGACGTTTTGTTGCCTTTACGAAGCTGCTTGGGCCGGGTTTTGATCCCGGCCGGCGGGATGGGTGGCGCCGGGTCGACTTCCACGCTGACCTGGCTGGTGCGGTAAATCTCGCTCCCGGCAAGCTGGTACTGGTAGACCCCCTTAGAATCCTTGCGCCCGCTGCGGAACGGCTGCCCGTCTGGCATCTGCAGCTCGAACTGGCGCAGGGGAGAGGCAATTGCCCAGGCGTGGGGTTTGGAGGTCACCCAGCCCAAAAAGAGCAGGCTGGCGCCTGGCAGGAAATCACCACGTTCGGTGGGCTGCTTGAAGAATGCTTTTCCGGGAAGGGTATCCTGGTTTGCCAGGTACCACTGCGGCTTGGCGGTCAAACCGCCGGGCGGTTTGCGCCCGCGTAGATGCTGGATGTGTTCGGAGATTTCATTACAGACTGCCCGGGTCACGATTAACGACAGGTCCTGGGCGTTTTTTGCCCGCCAGGCGGTGATATCCTTATTTACCCAATCATGGATCAACTGGCGCCAGCGCTGGTTGGCCGGATCATTGTTGAATTTTTCCTGCTGTTCCTGGCGGGTGGGTGTCTCCCAGCCCGGATCGTTGACCAGCAGGCGCAGGTCTGTGTGGCGCACAATCTCATCCCAGGCCCAGTGGGGCAGTCTGGATTTGCGCGCCGACAGCTCGGAAAGAACGTCCGCGTCTGTCATCCGGGCGACCTGTTCCGGCAGGTGCTCCAGGCGGTAAGCCAGCAAGTTCTTCCGCAGCCAGTACACACCGGCTGCCAGGCGCTTTTTGATTTCGGCGATTTTCGCTTCGCCGATTTGCAGGACAGCCTGCCGGCGCTGCACTTCCAGCCCGGCCAGCGCCTGGGGATCCGGCGGATTACCGCTCTCGCCAGAAGCCTGGCTGGCGGTGATTTTCATTTCGATCTGCAGCAGCTCCTCAAATATTGCCTCCCAGGCTGGCTGGCTGCTGAACACTTCCTGGCGGGTCGTATCCAGGACTGCCAGTTTTTGGATCCAGCGGGTCAGGCGGTTCTTTTCGATATCATCTGGCGCCTGGGCGAGGCTGTTTTGCAGCCCGGTCAGGATCTCCCGGGCAGTCTGCCGGATTTGGTCTTCTCTGGCCGAATTGATCTGCCCTTCCAGCTCTTCTACCAGGATCTTCTGCAGCAGCAGGCGTGGGTCGGCCCACGAGCCGTGGGCTGATTTATAACGCATCCCCGAAAAATGGATCACCATATATTTCAGCCAGGCAGGGTAACGCTCTGGCTGGCTTTCAAATCTTTCCAGCACCAGCGCAAGCAGCGCTTCCTGGTCCAGGCCCTCCAGGCGCTGGCGATACTGGTTGAGCAGCCAGCGGGCCGCGACGCGCGGGGTGACCGGAAGGATCGCCGTCAGGAGCGGAAATCCCTGCAAGCGTGTCCCCAGCTCGGCAGTGCGCTCGGCCAGATTGCCGGCGGCTTGCTCGAGCTTATCTTCCTGTTCTTTGAGCGGTTGAAATGTTTCGTCGTATTCTTGCTTCAGGCTGGCGATCTGCGCTCCAACCTCGTCCAGGCGCGCCAGGACCTGATCCAGCTCAGCCTGGCGGGTGGGACGGACGGGATCGCCCAGAGGCGCAACTTTAAGCGACCAGGTGATATAGCCTTCCAGCAAGCGCCGGCGGACGTTTAATTGCGCCGTTTCCTGCTGTAACTGGCTAATCTCCATCACCAGCTTGCGCAGCTCAGGCAGGCGCTCGATCTGGGCCAGTTTCTTCACCAGCAGGCTAAGCGCTTCCTGGATGGACTTCTGCTGGTTCTGATTTTTTTGCAGTTCGGCCTGTAAGCCGGGGAGATTCTGGCGGATTTCCTTTTCGAGAGCCGGGTCGACCGGACCGTCCTTCAACCGTGCCCAGAGGTCGATTTCTTCGTATACCAGCAGGAAATCGCGCAGTTTTTCGAGGCGATAGGGATAAATCGTCTCACACAGGACGGGATTTTGCCAGGCGTAAGTATAAGGCGGGTTAAACGCCATCGTCACTCACCCGGAATTCGTGCGGCTTACTGGATTAATCCACCAATGATTTTATCGCCCGTCGGTGCAGGGCTGCCGCCGCTCGGCTCGACTGTAATCCCGACTTCGGTGTAACTGATCAGGGGATCATCTGTGTGGATCCACAACACGCCGTAACCATTTGAATAACTATGGAACACGCCCCCGCTGGTGCGCTCGCCGTCTTTGATCAACCAGAGCTGGTAATCCTGGTTGTCTGCCAGGGCCGGCATCCGGTCCACCACCAGGCTGCCGCTCTGCCCATCCGGGCTGATCACCAGCATCCCAACCGCCTGGGCAGCAGAGCTCGTCCCTCTCAAATTAACTGTCTGGAATTCTGGCTGGCTTTGTTCCAGGCTTTCAATCCGCTGGGTCAGCCGCAGGTTGCTGATCGCCAGCATCCCAATCAGGAGCAGGCTCAAGACACTCCAGGCCGGCATGACGGTTTGGAAGAAACCGGTCCAGCTCCGCCGGGCTGGCTCGGATTTCTCCTGGGATTGGAGATGGGTTTCATGGACAGATTTTTGGGCAGGATGCGCAGCCGAAAGGATCCGGTTTTTCAGCTCGGGAGGCGCTGAACGTACTGGAACAGCCAGGGCAAGGACTCCGACCAGGTCCTGGTAGCTGGCAATCTCTTCCCGGCATGATTCGCACTGCGCCAGGTGGCTGGTAAACAGCTCGGCCTCCTGAGGGTCGAGGGCGCCCAGGGCGAATGCCGGGATCAACTCATGGATGGATTCATGCGTATCCATAATTCAACGCCCAATCGTTTTGATACCAAATAAAGGTTTATTCCACATTGAAACCATCTTCGTTCAAAAGCTGCTGGTGCAGTTTTTGCATTGCGGCGCGGATCCGGGTTTTGATCGTGCCCAGCGGCTCTTGCAGGCTGGCAGCGATCTCGGAGTGCGTATATCCCCGGAAGAAAGCCAGGCTGAGCGCTACCCTCTGCTCGGAGGGCAGGGTTGCCAGGGCAGCCTGGATCCGCTGGCGTTGGAGTGAGTTTTCAACTTCGGCTTCGATATTAATCCCATCTCGCTGCTCCCCTGGATGCAGCTCTTCCCAGTCCAACGAATTGTTCTCGGGTCTAACCCGCTGCCGCCGGTACATATCAATGGTGCGGTTGCGCGTGATCGAGACAATCCAGGTCAGAACTTTTCCCTGATCGGCGCGATAGGATCCAGCCTTTTCCCAGACCCGCAAGAATACATCCTGGGTAATTTCTTCTGCCAGGCCTGGCTCGCCGGTGCTTTGATATGCCAAGCTGTACACCAGGCGCTGGTAGCGATCGTACAGGGCACCCAGGGCAGATTCATCCGCCTGGTCGATTTTCAGCAACAAGTCGGTGTCGCTGTGAACCGAATAATCGATCGCCGGCTGGGAGGAGGCTGGATTTGCCATCATAAACTGGGTTGATTATAACGCCAATCCAGATCAAATTTGCAGTCTTTTTTACCCACAGCCTGACAGCGAACTATGAATTAATACGAAATAAAAGTATGAATAGATTTAGTTAAGGAAAATCTGGGCGCGCCATTTTTCCGTACATTAAGTTACTTTATCCGATAGAATATATCCTTAATCTTTGGTAATCCGAAATCCTGGGTGGGGAACGAAATATGAAGACTGGATTAGTATACTGGACAATCTTCGTCATGTTATTCTCCGATCAGCGTTATAAAGGGTGAGAAACCATGCGCATGGAAGCAGTACTGTCGACCGAAACACAGCGATTGGATAAGCAAGCCCTGGTGAGGGTCTATGAAGACTATAGCCCCGGCCTGTACCGGTATTCTTACCGGCTGCTGGGCGACCAGGATCTGGCAGAAGAGTGTGTGTCTGAGACGTTTTCCAGGTTTTTACAGGTTATCCGGCGCGGCCGGAATCCCGAAGGTAATCTGCGGGCTTACCTGTACCGGATGGTGCACAACTGGGTGGTCGATCACTACCGTAAACAAACCCCCCAGGTCTCCCTGGAAGCCGCCACACACCCCGACCCGGAAGGCGACCTTGAAAACCGAGTTCATAACCGGCAGGAAACGGAGCAGCTCCGCCAGGCATTAATTCACTTGCCTCACGAGCAGCGGATGGTGATCGAGCTCCGCTTCATGGAAGAATGGTCTCATGATCAGGTTGCCGAATTTCTGGGGAAGACAGTGGATGCTACCCGCGCACTTCAACACCGTGCTCTTGTAGCACTACGCCAGACCATGCTTGGGCTGGAGGAGAACTAAGAATGGCTGAGAATAATTTTTCTGAACAACCCATAGATCCGGAATTGGATCGCAGGTTACAACAGCTGCGAGCGGTTCCACCTCGCAATCCGGAAGCGGCAGCCAGCGGCAGGGCGAAGTTTATCGCTGAGGTCGACGAGATGGCTAAAGAGCAGGGTTTCTCGAATCACAACCAGTTCACAGGTGGCAATCGTTTTTACCAGCGATGGAAGGAGAAATGGAACATGGCAAGCCCTAGATTTCGGACGGTATTTAGTTTGGTGGCAGCAATTGTGCTGGTGGCAGTTTTCTTATTCGGTGGGGCTGGGATTACAGCCTACGCTGCCCAATCGGCACTCCCCGGCGACGCGCTGTACGGCGTGAAGACCGGTGTGGAACAGACCCGGGTTTCTCTGGCAGGTGATGCTGCTGACCGGGCTCAGCTCAGCCTGGCGTTTGCCGAGCGGCGGCTGGATGAAATTGCCCGCCTGATCGCCAACGGGCGCTACAGCGATATCGCCCAGGCGGTAGAGGAATACGAGCAGTATGTGCAGCAGGCGATTGCCGAGCTGGGAACAGTGGCGGCGGGCGATGCAACCCGCGCTCAGGAGCTGACTGCCCAGGTGGCGGTCCTGCTCAAGCGCTATGCCGAAACCCTGACTGGCATGATCGGCGCTCTGCCTGACACAGCACGTGGTGAAGTGGAACGCGCGATCCAGGTTTCGAATGAGGCCGGAAGCACGCACGAAGAGATCGAGTTTGTGGGAATGGTTGAAGCCATCAACCCCGACTCCTGGGTCGTTGCCGGGCAAACCCTGGCCCTGACCGCCGCGAGTGAGATCGAAGGTACCATCGAAGTGGGCAGCCTGGTCAAGGTAGAAGCCTTGAAGGATACCAACGGCAACCTGATCCTGCGCGAAGTCAAGCTGGCCACGCAGGATGACCTGAACGAGAACGGCAATTTCAATGGTAACGAGAACGACGACGATGGCAACGAGAATGAGTCGGGAGATGATGTGGAATTCACCGGCATCGTCGAACAGATTGGCGCCGACTTCTGGGTTATCGGCGGG
>JAJZSS010000110.1 GCA_021849525.1 Chloroflexota bacterium | reverse complement strand
CATTGATATCGTGGACCTGGTATCTGCCACGGTCCAGCTTCGCCGTTCCGGGAAAAATCACACCGGTTTTTGCCCTTTTCACAGCAACACGCGCACACCAGCTTTTGTTGTCTTCCAGGAAACTGGCACCTGGCGCTGCTTTGGTCAATGTAATGAGGGCGGCGATATCTTTAAATTCGTGATGAAAAAGGAAGGGGTTGATTTCAGCGAAGCGCTGCGCATCCTGGCCGAAAAAGCCGGCGTTCAGCTAAAACCCCCCACGCCTCAGCAGCAACAGGCTGCCGAAGAACATGCCGCTTTGCGCGAGCTGCTTGAAGAAGCGGTGACATTCTACCGCCATCAGCTGCTCAATACCCCGGCCGGAAACCAGGCTCTGGAATATCTGCGCCAAAAGCGCGGCTTGAAGGATGAGGTCATCGAGGCGTTTGGACTGGGATATGCCCCGGCAGGCTGGGATATCGCCCTACGTCATTTTCAAAGCCGGGGTCATAACCTTCAGGAGTTAATCGATACAGGCCTGGTCACTGAGCGCGAGCCGGGCAGCGAGGCGAATGTTTACGATCGTTTTCGCAATCGATTAATGTTCCCAATCCGGAACGAGCGGGGCCAGATGGCTGGCTTTGGGGCGCGCATCCTCGACCCACAGGATGTGCCGAAATTCTTGAATTCCCCCCAGACAGATTTATTCGATAAAGGCCACATTTTATATGGGCTGGATCAGGCGCGCAAAGCCATCCGTGAGCAAGACCAGGTCGTTATTGTGGAAGGCTATCTGGATGTTATTGCCCTCCACCAGCATGGTTTTACGAATGTCGTCTCGCCTATGGGTACGGCACTTACCGAAGATCAGCTCTATCTGATCAAGCGTTTTACCCGCCGGATTGTGCTGGCGTTGGATTCAGACGCGGCGGGTGATAAGGCCACGCTGCGCGGCTTGCAGCTGGCCCGCCAGGCAATGGATCACAGCCAGGAGTTAACCTACGACGCGCGGGGCTTATTGAGCTACGAGGCGCGGCTTGAGGCTGATATCCGGGTGACAACCTTGCCAGAAGGGATGGACCCGGACGATGTGGTCAACCAGGACCGGCAGGCCTGGATGGATATCCTGGAACGGGCGAATCCGATTGTCATCCATATGATGGAAAGCCTGGCTGCCGGGCGAGATCTGCACGATCCTAAAGTAAAAAACGATATTGCCACCCAAATCCTACCGTTGATCGAGGATGTCGCCAGCCCGATCGAACGGGATACCTACCGCCAACGGTTAGCGCGCCTCTTGCGGGTGGATGAACGAACCCTGTTGGGGGCTGGAAAATCAGCTCGCCCCCGACCCGATTTTCGCCGCCGCCCAGAGCCTGCTCGACCTGTTCAGGCGAGAGCGACTCCTGCCCCGGTATTTCAAAGCAACCAGGCACTGGAGGCCCATTGCCTGGGGGTTTTATTACGCCGCCCCGATCTGTTGTATAAGATCGATCGCGAGCTCCAACAGGAAGGTCTCCAGCGGCTGGAAGTTGATGATTTCCAGAATGTTGGTCACCAGGAAGTGTTCCGGTTGATCCATGAATCCGTCGACCAGGATATGGCAGAGCCGCTGAATTTTGTAATGGGTAACCTGTCTTTGGAGATGATGGATCTGGCGGATGATCTGCTGGCGCGCACTGAAAAGTCCGATCCAAATGAAGATCGCGTTTTGGAAGATACGTTGCGTACATTGATTGATTTACGAACCCGCGGCGTACGTCAGAGCATCGAGTACCTCCGTTATTTGATGGAAGAAGATCAAGAAAAAGGCGATCCGAAGGCCTCACAGTACCAAAAAGCTATGGTACAACATACCCAAACGCTGCAACGCTTGAACCAAGCCCGCGAACACTTTACCAGCCGCCCAGCAATCCCACGTCCTTAAATGTATAGTA
Organism: Chloroflexota bacterium; assembly: GCA_021849525.1. Taxonomy (GTDB): domain Bacteria; phylum Chloroflexota; class Anaerolineae; order Anaerolineales; family UBA4823; genus JAJZSS01. The sequence goes on along the minus strand of JAJZSS010000110.1, from coordinate 4,321 downwards.
TAGGAATCCTGATGGACTATTCTGATATCTCTGAGGAAAATTCTGGTTCGGAACCCCCTCCAAAAGAAGATGAATTGTTCGATCCTCAGGATGATTTTTCGCTGTCTCTGGAAGATAACGATGTTGGATTAGCGGAAGAAACTGATCCGATTGAAGAACCACCACCAGAAGTGTTGATTTCTGAGGGGGATGAGTGGGGCGGTACAGCCAGCGAGGATACCCTGGAGATCTTGCATGATCCGAAGTTGATCATGGAGCTAAGTGAAGATCCTGTCCGGCTGTATCTGAAAGAAATTGGGGGGATTCAGTTACTGGACCCTGATCATGAATTCTGGCTGGCAACTCGCCTGGAAGCTGACCGGCGGATTGATTCATTGAGCCGCCAACATCCCATTGCACGCCGCGGCAGCTCGCCGGCGCGCAGTATTTACCGGGCGCTCTTCGAGGACATGACTACTGCCTGGGATCGCTTGCTGGAGGATACTATTCGCTTGCACAAAGAGCGACCGGATTTGCCCTCCATTTTGGGGGATGCTCAACGCTTACGGATTTCCTGGGATGATGCAAAACCATCTTACCTGCGGGATTATCTGGATAATGGCTTATGGGGAATTGATCCCCTCTGGGATGGGGTAGCGCGGAATGCATTCGCGGTTTTTGTCTATCTGTATATGCTGCCCGAAAAATTAGGGAATTATCTCAACCATTATCTCCTCCAACATCAAAAATTACCTACCCAGAATGCTTTCACCCACCACCTGCCCGAAGAAGATGACCTGAACGAAGAATTGGCCCAGATCAAACTCCGTGCTGAAGATGCGCATCAAGCCATTATTCGTGCGAACCTGCGCCTGGTTGTGAGCGTGGCAAAACGCTATATCGGCCGCGGCAGCTCATTCTTGGATTTAATCCAGGAAGGCAACCTGGGGCTGCTGCGGGCGGTCTCGAAGTTTGATCCGACCCGGGGCTATAAATTCAGCACCTATGCCACCTGGTGGATCAGGCAATCAATCAGCCGCTCGATTGCGGATCAGGCGCGGACGATCCGGATCCCGGTACATATCTTTGAATCGATTAACCGGCTGCTGCGTATTCAGCGAAACCTGGTGCAAACATTGGGGCGCGAGCCTACCAGCGAAGACCTGGCTCTAGAAGCCGGCTATATGGATCCGAAAGACGTACAAATCGTTCAACAGGCCCGCCTGGATAACCAGCCTGTTCCAGATGATGTGCGCCGGCGCTGGGTAAGGGCGGCAGCCAAGGTTAACCGGATATTACGTGCCATGGAAGAACCGATGTCGCTCGATAGCCCGGTTGGGAATGAAGATAATAGCCAGCTGGGAGATTTCATCGAGGATGAGGATGCACTGGAACCGATGGATGCAGCGGCGCGCGAGATGCTTCGTGAATCGGTGAAGAATGCTCTGGCAGTGCTTTCGGATCGCGAGCGCGAAGTATTAGAGCTGCGATTTGGCCTGGTAGATGGAAAAGATCATACGCTTGAAGAAGTAGGCCAATACTTTAATGTAACCCGGGAGCGCATTCGCCAGATTGAGGCCAAAGCCCTGCGCAAACTGCGCCATCCTACCCGGAGCCGTCATTTACGGGATTATTTGGGCTGAAGATGGTGAATTGTGAAATTTGACACCTTAGATCGCATATGATAAACTTGGTTAGGTTTTATATGTTTACCAATTTGGTAAAGAATTAATCCGCATTCGAAACCAAGAGGTAATAAATGCTCGCGTCCTATCTCCCTATCGCAATATTACTCATCCTCGCAACGGGCGTAGCTATTCTGGTGATGGTATTAGGGCATTCGTTTGGCCCGCGCCGCCCAACCAACCGCAAGGCGATGCCTTACGAATCGGGAATGATCCCGATTGGCACTGCCAACCCCCGGGTGAATATCCGCTTTTATTTGATTGCAGTTTTATTTATCCTGTTCGATATTGAAGTAATCTTTTTTCTCCCCTGGGCAGTTGTATTCCGCCAATTGGGATTATTTGGATTGATCGAAATGTTCCTTTTCATTGCAATCTTACTGGTAGGTTTTGTGTATGTGTGGAAGAAAGGAGCATTGGAATGGGTCTAGAGAACAAATTAGGAGATATGGGTGTGGTGACCGCGAAGCTGGAAGACCTGGTGAACTGGTCGCGCGCCAACTCTATGTGGCCAGTATTGTTTGGATTGGCGTGCTGCGCCATTGAAATGATGCACGGGCAAGCCTCGGACAATGATATCAGCCGGTTTGGGATGGAATTGAATCGGGCCAGCCCGCGCCAGTCGGACTTAATGATCGTCGCTGGTCGTGTGACGCGCAAGATGGCGCCGGTGCTGCGGATGCTTTACGATCAAATGCCTGATCCAAAATGGGTGATTTCGATGGGCGACTGTGCTTCCTGCGGCGGTGTTTTCAATAATTATGCTCTGGTCCACGGAGTCGATGAAGTCGTCCCCGTGGATGTCTATATCGCCGGTTGTCCGCCGCGCCCAGAGGCGTTAATCCACGGCATTCTGACCTTACACGAAAAAGTTAAGACTGAATCCCTCAAGGACTGGTGAGAATAGCCCATGAATGAGCATCTTCAATCGGCAGTAAATGCTTTGCAGGAGCGTCTGGGTGGGCAGGTGACCGAATTTCATGACCAGGTCACAGTCATGCTATCAACCGAAAAAATCCAGGAGGCTGGCTTCATCTTACGGGATGAATTTGGTTTTGAAGTGCTGGCCTCTGAGACAGCTGTCGACTACTGGCCGCAGGAAACGCCGCGTTTTCATGTCGTGTACCGGGTTCGCTCGCTTCAGCATAATCTGATCCTCGGTCTGCAGGTAGCTTTGGATGGGCATGCCCCAGTCCTGCCAACTCTCGAAGTTGTGTATGCCAACGCAAACTGGTTCGAGCGGGAGCTCTGGGATATGTTCGGCATCAATATCGAGGGTCATTCCGATCTCCGCCGGATCCTGATGCCGCACGATTGGGAGGGTCACCCACTGCGCAAAGATTACCCACTCGGCTACGAAGAAGTCCAGTACAGCTTTAATTTCGATGAAATTAACCAGCGTAAACCCTATGCCAAAGAATAGCATACGCCAGCCTGCGGCATTCGTGGCTTGGTCGCCCACACTTGAGTGAAGGGTAGATATCGCGATGTTGGAATCGAATGTTACATTGTCATCGGTAAGATTGGACGAGGTCAGGCATCTTGTCTCAGACCGGGCGATAAAAGGCGAGACAATGATCCTGAATATGGGTCCACAACATCCCAGCACACATGGCGTGCTGCGCTTGTTGCTGGAGCTGGATGGTGAGACGGTCGTCAACTGTATCCCGGATATCGGTTACCTGCATACCGGGATCGAAAAGAACATGGAGGCCAAGACCTATATCAAGGCCCTGGTCATGACGGACCGCATAGATTATCTGAATAACCTGGGCAATAATCTGACATATTGTCTGGCGATCGAAAAATTGGCCGATCTGGACGTTCCCGAGCGCGCTCAGGTGATCCGCGTGCTTCTGGTCGAATTGGAGCGGATCGCCTCTCACCTGGTCTGGTTAGGAACCCATGCGCTCGACCTGGGCGCGATGTCTGTTTTCCTGTATTGTTTTCGCGAGCGCGAAATGATCTTACGGATCAAAGAGATGATCTCCGGGCAGCGCATGATGACCAGCTATATCCGCCCGGGTGGTTTATGGCGCGATGTAACGGTTGGTTTTGAAGCCGCGGTGCGGGAGTTTGTCAAGATCTTCCCCAGCCGGATCAATGAATATGATGCCTTATTAACCAAAAATGTGCTTTTCAACAAGCGCACGCGTGGGGTTGGGATTCTCACGAAAGAAGATGCTCTGCGGTGGGGAGCGAGCGGACCTTTACTGCGCGGGTCGGGTGTATTCCATGATTTACGGAAAGCCCAACCATATTCCGGTTATGAGCAATACGATTTTGATATCCCGGAATACACAGCCGGCGACACCTATGATCGTTACATGGTCCGCATGGAAGAAATGCGCCAGTCTACTCGCATCGTCGAGCAAGCGCTGAATAAGCTTCCTTATGGTCCGGTGCGCAGCAATAACCGCAAATATGTACCCCCGCCGCGCTCTGAACTGGGGACGAGTATGGAAGCCGTCATTCACCACTTCAAGCTGTGGACTGAGGGCTTCTCATTGCCGGCAGGCGGCGTTTATGCCGCTACCGAAGCTCCCAAGGGTGAGCTGGGGGTTTATCTGGAATCTGACGGCGGACCCAAGGGATTACGCGTCCATTTCCGAACTCCCTCCTTTACTAACCTGCAGATTCTTCCATTAATTGCTAAG
>JAJZSS010000109.1 GCA_021849525.1 Chloroflexota bacterium | reverse complement strand
CAGGTTGCTGGTCATAATCACCAGCGTATTGCGGAAATCCACCGTCCGCCCCTGTCCATCTGTCAGCCGTCCATCGTCCAGCAGCTGCAGCAGCACATTGAAGACTTCCGGGTGCGCCTTTTCGATTTCATCGAACAGCACCACACTGTATGCTCTGCGCCGCACCGCTTCGGTCAGCTGACCGCCCTCTTCATAGCCGATATATCCGGGCGGCGCACCCACCAGCCGCGACACGGTATGCTTCTCCTGATATTCGCTCATATCGATTCGGATCATCGCCCGCTCGTCGTCGAACAGGAACTCCGCCAGAGCCCGCGCCAGCTCGGTCTTGCCCACCCCGGTCGGGCCCAGAAAGATAAACGAGCCGATCGGGCGGTTCGGGTCTTGCAGACCTGCCCGCGCCCGCCGCACCGCGTTGGAGACGACCCGCAGCGCCGCATCCTGCCCGACCACCCGCTTGCGCAGGCGTTCTTCCATATGGATCAGCTTTTCGGTTTCGCCCTCGAGCAGTCGGCTCACCGGAATGCCCGTCCAGCGTCCCACGATCTGGGCAATCTCCTCGGCATCCACCTCTTCCTTGAGCAAAGCGCCCTCTTTTTGCATGGCACTGATGCGTTTTTCGCCTTCCGCCAGTTTGTTTTCCAGCTCGCGCAGGCTGCCGTAGCGCAGGCGAGCTGCCTTCTCCAGGTCCGCCTGGCGCTCAGCGCGCTCGATCTCGGTCCGTGTCTGCTCAATCTGCTCCTTTATCCCCTGCAGGCTGGTGATTGCTTCTTTTTCCGTCTTCCAGCGCGTATGCAGCTCGGTCGAGCGCTCGCGCAGGTCGGCAACTTCTTTTTCCAGTTTCTCCAGGCGTTCCTTGGATGCCTTGTCTTTTTCTTTTTTCAGCGCCTGGCGCTCGATCTCCAGCTGCATGATCTGGCGATCCACTTCGTCCAGGGCTTGCGGCTTGGAATCGATCTCCGTGCGCAGGCGGGCCGCTGCTTCATCCATCAGGTCGATGGCTTTGTCTGGCAGGTGGCGGTCGGCGATATAGCGGTTGGAGAGCGTCGCCGCGGCAATCACTGCTGGGTCGGTGATCCTCACCCCGTGATGCACCTCGTAGCGCTCTTTGAGGCCGCGCAGGATGCTGATGGTCTCCTCTACACTCGGCTCTTCCACCACCACCGGCTGGAAACGCCGTTCCAACGCGGGGTCTTTTTCGATATGCTTGCGATATTCATCCAGCGTGGTCGCTCCGATCATGTGCAGCTCACCGCGCGCCAGCATGGGCTTGAGCATATTGCCGGCGTCCATGGCCCCTTCGGCCGCCCCTGCTCCCACCACGGTGTGCATCTCATCCAAAAACAGGATAATCTCGCCGGCCGCGTCGCTGATCTCTTTCAACACCGCTTTGAGGCGTTCCTCGAACTCGCCCCGGTATTTTGCGCCTGCCACCAGCGCGCCCATATCCAGCTGCACCAGCCGCTTATGCTTCAGCCCTTCCGGCACATCTCCGTTGACCATGCGCTGCGCCAGGCCTTCCACGATAGCGGTCTTGCCCACGCCCGGGTCGCCGATCAACGCCGGGTTATTTTTTGTCCGCCGCGAAAGGATCTGCACCACCCGCCGGATTTCTTCATCTCGCCCGATCACGGGATCCATCTTCCCCTGCCGCGCCTGGGCTGTCAGGTCGCGCCCATATTTTTCCAGGGACTGGTATGTCGATTCCGGGTTCGCTGAGGTCACCCGCTGGGTGCCGCGGATGCCGCTCAGCGCCTTCAAGATGGCGTCCTTGGTCAGCCCGTACTGGCTCAGCCGCTGGGCCTCGCTGCTCTCCGTCAGTCCCAGCAGCAGGTGCTCAGCCGACACGAATTCATCCTGCATACCTTTGGCATAGCGCTCGGCAGCCTCCAGCGCCTTGGCAGTGGGCGGGGCCAGCCCAATTTCACCACTGCTCCCATATACCCGCGAGCGCTTCTCCAGATCCTGGGTCAGCTCCTCTCGCAGCGCTGCCACGCTCCCCGCCACCCGCGTCACCACCGCCGGGACCACGCCGTCATCCTGCCGCAGCAGCGCCAGCAGCAAATGCGCCGGCTCGATCGACGGATGGTTATTTTCCCGCGCCAGGTGTTGCGCCGCCAGGATTGCTTCTTGTGATTTTTGGGTGTATTTTTCCAGATTCATTTTTTACTCCTCCACCGGTAAATTTATAATTTCTTTTCCCGCTCCTCTAAGTCTACTCTGCGAATGTTAGAAGTAAATCAGCAGGTTGTTAACGCTGCGTTGGAGGCCTACCGAGAATCTGGAACAAAACCCTTAACCTGAACGTCTATTGACGGTTACTTGATTTTCTAAAATTTTTATTGACATGCCTCCCGATTCTCGTTACACTATATGTGTTTCGGCAGGTCAATGAGCGCCAAAATGCGGATCATAAACCCATACACGGGTACCCCACACCATGGGGAACATCGAGGAGGAAAGATGGCTGAATCATCCTATCGCCTGGTCATGCGCAGTGGCCCCAACCCCGGGCAGACTTTCGATCTGCTCCAGCCGGAGCTAACGATCGGGCGGGATATCAACAACACAATCGTGATCAATGACGCCGAAGTTTCACGCAAGCACGCCCGGGTTTTCATCCAGGGCGGCTTTTACCAGCTCGAAGATACCGGATCGACCAACGGTACTTTCATCAACGGGCAGCGCCTGATGGGTCCCCATCTCCTGCGTCCCGGCGAGACGATCTTCCTGGGCGAGACGGTCAGCCTGTCCTACGAATTATCCCAGTTCGACCCCAATGCCACAGTCGCCTCGGTGCCGCACGGCGCGGCAGAGCCAGCCATGCCGGCAGCCGTGCCTCAGCCTGTCGCCAGTTACCCACCCCCCTCCTATTCCCCGCCCCCACCTGCCCCGGCGCCAGTCTACAGCAGCCAGGCCCGTCCCGAGGGTATCCCGCCCGGTCCTGCCGATCCAGTTTACGAAGAAGATTACGTGGACCAGAAAAACAGCCGCACGAAGTGGATCGTGGGTGTTGGTTGCCTGTTGGTCCTGGTGTGCGTTGTTGGTGCCGGCCTGTTGGCGTTCGATGCCCTTGACCTGTACTGCGTCTCCCCCTTCGACTTCCTTTCAGGCGTGTTCTACACCTGCCCATAAGCCGCCCGTAAGCATTAGACCTTCAAAACACCGGCAGGAGCTAAACCTGCCGGTGTTTTCATTTTGGAGCGAGCAGCCAGCAAAACTACTTCACTAAGCGAAACTCAAGGAGGGTCCTGCCAACCGGCAGCTCGACCACCTTCGTTCACTCTAATTGCACCGCTTCCATCCCGGTTTCTGTAAACAACTACAAACCACCATCTAACAGCACCAGCATAATGTCGATATGCAGCTCGTCCGCCAGCCTTGCCTGGATTCATTGCTCGGTGATGCTTGCCGCGCCAATTACGGTCACATCCTTATCACCGGCGGCAGCCTTCGCCCTCCTGTACCTCCTCAGTTCAGTTCGCCTGAGGCGCGCCGGCCGCATCCGGGATCGTATCGAGCAGGAATTGCACGCTTTCCAGGCGCTCTTCCGCCTGAGCGTATTCCCCGGCCTGCAGCGCATCACCTGCTGCCGCCAACAGGTTTTCCAAAATGATGTTTTCCGGTCGCACAGGCCGGCGCGTGAAATCCGCTGTGATTCCAGCCTCCTGCATCTTTTCGACATCCGGCAGCCATGCCGTCCGGAAATACGCCGCCGGGTCGAAGCGCTGCTGGTAGCGCCGCACCGCGTCGTAAAACTCCACGCTCAGGCGCACATCTGCCACCCATTTCGGATCAAGCCCTGGTCCCTGCCCCGAGAGACCGGACTGGGCTAATTGGGATTGAAATTGCGCCTCCACCTCCGCCAGGCTGAGCTCAAAATGCGTTTGCATGGCTGCGTCCATTGCCCGCGCCTGGCTGCCGCTGCTGTCGGGGTGAATATCCCGGTAAAAGGCATTGAATCTTTCCCAGCCATAGCGCTCCACCAGGAATTCCACCAGCGCCGCCGCCTCGAGATAGCCGGCTTCGTGCTGGGTGAGATAAAAATCGTCCGCCAGTTCCGCCAGTGGGATATACCAGCCCAGCCCGCAGACAATACAGCCCGGTTCGGCTGGCAGCAGCGCCGCCGCCCTCTCCAGCAGGGGCTCGGGTTTGAAATGCCCCCCGCTCAGATAAACCGCCAGCCCCTCCACCAGCATCGTCGGACGCAGGTCTCCTCCCAGCTGGGAATCAAAGATATGGACCAGCTCGTGCTGGAAAATCATCTCCAGATGGCTGGAGGTATACAGCCGGTCAAGATATGAGATCGTGATCCGGTCGCTGGCAAAGCCGCCGTGACCCAGTACCCGCGGCGCCAGCGTCACCTCCACCGGCTGCTCCAGGCTCAACCCGAACTGTTCGCTTACCAGGCGGCTTTGCTCATCGAGAAGTTTGGTTAATCGCTCCAGGTCGCGCTCCACTTCCGTCCCGCTGATGTAATGCACCACGCAGCAGTCAGTCCGAGTTTCTTTCCAAACTGCCTCCGCTTGAGGCCGCTGCTCAGCCGGCAGCAGCGCTAGCGTCTGCCTCCACACCGGTCCCCGCGGCAGGATGGCAAATTCCAGGGTGTAGCTCCCGGCTCGCAGATCACGGGTGTCCCAGGCCCAGGTCAGGGTCGCCTGCGCTCGCTGCCCGATCCCATACCGCCCAAACTCGACCTCCCCGATCTCCTGAGATACAGGTTCGACAATTTTCACACTGGCGCGCTGGCCGCGGCTGTCAAATTCGACCAGGGGGATGATCTCGAAGCTCACCTGGTCGCCTGGGTACAACGCCCCATCCGGGTGGGTCTGAACCTGAAATTCAGCCTGTGCGGGTTCTGCATTTTCGGGCGGAGCGCTTGGGCCTGCGCTTGGGCGGTCAAGCGGCGTCGGGGTCGCGAACGCCGTCGCGGTCGGAGCAAGGGCTGGCGCCGGCGTAATAGTGGCAGTCAGCCGCTCAGCATCCAGCCTCCCCGGCTGGAAAATTCCACATGCCAGCAGAACCAAAGCCAACAGGGCTGCAATCCGGGTTCTTCGCATGCCCCCATTATAGCTGGTAAAATTGGGCGTTCTAAGTCTGCCGGATCCGCTCGCCTGGGTAACCTGGATTATGCCTGATACAGAAACTTTTGAAATAGAATTCACCAGTCTCGCTTATGGCGGCGACGCCATGGGCCGCCTGCCGGACTGCCGGGCGGTGTTTACGCCCTTTGTCCTGCCCGGCGAGATTGGGCGTATTCGCCTGATCGAGCAGCGCCGCGGCTTTGCTCGCGGCCAGATTATCGAGTTACTACGCCCCTCTCCCGAGCGAATTGCGCCGCGCTGCGCCCATTTTGGCGTCTGCGGCGGTTGCCACTACCAGCACCTGCCTTACGAACGCCAGCTGGCAGCCAAAGCCGCCATCCTGAGCGAGCAGCTCCAGCGCATTGGCGGGCTGGCGTCCGTCCCTCAGCTCGAGCCTGTCCTCTCCCCCGAGCCGTTCAATTACCGCAATTACATCCAGTTCCACCTCGCCCCGGATGGTCGCCTGGGCTTTCATCGTGCCCAGTCCACCACAGTCCTCCCCATCCAGGAATGTCACCTCCCTCAGCCAGCCCTGAATGCGATCTGGCCCCAGATGGAGTTTGAAGCCGGTGCCGGTCTGGATCGCGTCGGCTTACGCTGCGGGGTGGACGAGGAAGTCCAGCTGATCCTGGAAAGCGGCGATCCGTCCCTGCCCGAATTCAGCCTCGAAGAGCTGGATCTCACCGCCGTTCACCTCGGCCCGGCGGGCGCTGCCGTTCTGGCCGGCGGGGATAGCCTGCCCATGGAAATCCTGGGCCGTGTATTTCGCGTCTCTGCCGCCTCTTTCTTCCAGACTAATCCAGGCGTCGCCGGCCGCATGGTCGAACATGTCTTAGACTCACTGGCGTTGAAGCCCGGTGATTCAGTCCTCGATCTCTATTGCGGCGTCGGGCTGTTCAGCGCCTTCCTCGCCCCGCGCTGCGCCGAGCTGGTCGGCGTCGAAAGCTCTGCCAGCGCCGTCGAGGGTTTCGCGTTTAATCTTGACGAATTCGACCATGTCTCGATCTATGAATCCACCGTCGAGCAAGCCCTGCCTGCTCTGGACTTCCACCCACAGGCGGTCCTGGTCGATCCACCCCGCGCTGGCCTCGCTCCGGTCGTGATCGATCATCTCATCCACCTGTCATCGCCCTAGCTCATTTAGATTTCGTGCGATCCCGCCACCCTGGCCC
>JAJZSS010000108.1 GCA_021849525.1 Chloroflexota bacterium | reverse complement strand
GCAGCTGGCGTTCGAGAGGAATGCGGCAGGCGAGTCCTTTTACCTGAGAGTTTCGCCGGGCGCTGGCTGGCGCCTGGCTTGCCCCTTCGGTGCCCTGAGGTCGGTCGGGTCTCTCCTCGCATGCCGTTGGGTTGCCTCACTCAGGCGCTGCTGCGCCTGTCTTACATTTTGCCCTTGTACGTCGATTCTAAGAGAGGCGGGGTGAGGTGTCAAGTGTAGAATGTAATACCCGGGCAATGCAAAAGGTGCCTCTCCTGTGTTGATCATGGAGAAGCACCTTAATATTGCTTGCTTGCGTTGGGGGACTAGTCGCCGGTCAGCTCGCCGCGCACCCAGTCGCCAACCAGCCAGTAGCGGAAATCCTGCCCCTGACCGACCTGGATGGCGCCGATCACGATGTAGACCAGAGCGCCGAGCGGCAGAACACTGGCAACCAGGGCGACCGGGATCAGGCACAGGCCGACGATGACCACCGCCAGCACGCCAACTGTGACCCACAGCAGGGTCGCCAGCAGACCGCCGCCGATCCACCACAAGAGCTGGAAGACGAATGACTGCATGGCATGGTAAGCCACCAGGCGGGAGCGGTCTTTAAAGGCGAAGTAAATCACGATCGCAGCCACCGGACCGAGGATACCGGTCACCAGGTTGAGCAGGACGCTCAGGTGGGCCAGCAACGACCAGGTACGCTCATCCTCCGGGGAGAGCTTCTCGGCCACGGGGGGGCGAGGCGGCACGGGCGGCACCGGCGGCGGGATAGGCGTTGGACGAGACGGCTCAGGCGCAGGCGGGGGTACCGGGGTTTCCGGGGTCTCTGCCTGCCAGCGTGGGGAGGGAGGTGGAATAACTTCTGCCTCCTCGATCGCCTGCTCGGCTTCCGGTTCGGGCGTGAAAGCACCGAATTCGACGGCTTCCGGCTGCCAGGCGGAACCGAGGGCAGGTTCAACCGACTCACCGGCTTCGGTATAAACCTCGCTGGCTGTTTCCATCACTTCGCCCGCCAGGGTTTCCGGCGTCTCGCCGGCTTCAACAAAAGGCTCCGCGGCGGCTTCCGCCGCATCTGAAGCGGATTCAAAGGCCTGGGAAGCGGTCGCTTCCATCTCTTCTTCAGGCGTCTGGTCTGGCTTGGATTCCATATCGCTCACGGTTATTCTCCTTTATAAGGTTGGCGGTAATAATACGAACTGTCAGTTATCAGGGCAGGCGGGATGCAATTGCAAACAGGTGCATCAGCAGGGATGTGCTTATACCCAAAGGTTTACGCCCAGCCCTGGTTCTTAATAAAGGTTGTGATCACCGGCAGTTCGGTCCAGTTGCCCCGGAAGGCATCGTATGCCGGCCACAGGGTGACGAACCATAAGAATGGTGCGCAGACCGTGCCCACGACGCTGATCGCCAGGACGGTCATCAGGACATACATTGCCAGGTTCAAAATCAAAGCCTGGATGGCATGGTACCGGATAAACGGGCGGTTCTTTTTATCATCCATGAGCAGGACGATCACCGCAATGATGGCGATGGGATACCCTAAAGCTGCCCACAGGCGGTCGTCCTGGCTGACATCGGGGGAGGAAGTTTGTTCATTCATGCGATTGTCTCCTATTACTCTGATATACGTCTTACCTGCTTTTTGGTTGTAAGGAAAGCGGTGATTTGACAGATATTTCCATAATGGCAAGGCCGGCAGACCGCTAAGCGGCGGTATCCAGGATGAGATGGCCGGCTTGATCCACCTCTAATTTCAGGATGCGCAGACCCTGGCTGGCCGGGCCGCGCACCAGGCTGCCCTGGGCGTCGAAGCGGGAGCCGTGGCAGGGGCACTCGAAGCCATCTTTCTGGGATTCAACCGTGCAGCCCAGATGAGGGCAGACCAGGCTGTAGGCGACCAGGCCTTGCTCTCCGTGCAGCACGATAGCGCTGGCTTCAGGGATGCGGGCGACTGTGCCGGGAGGGAAATCATCCGCCAGCCCCAAGTCGAATTTGGTGACCGGGGAGGGATAAGGCTCGTGGGAGAGGAAGCGCAGCATCCCGGCGAAGCTCAGGGCGCCGCTGATGGCGAGCAGGCTTTTCCAGGCCAGGGTGAGAAAATCCCGGCGGGGGAGGGAGGGGGTTTTAGCGTTCGACAGCGTGGCAGGCATGGCAGTAGCGCGACTCTTGTTCTTCAGGTTTTTGGGTGCAGGCGGAACCCTGTACCAGCGGCAGCGGGTAGCGCACGTGGGTGACTTTGGTGACCATCTCAAAGCTGCCATCCGTTAGCTGGCGCAGGTTCCACATGGGCTCGCCCTTATCGGTGACCACAATGGTATCACCGATTTGCAGGGGGACATCCGGATTCAGATAGGCCAGGCGCAGGGCCAGATCGGCCTCGTTGCGAATGGTGCGGGTGAGCGGCGGCTCGGTGAGGGTGCCGTGGCAGGTTTTACACTGCACATACTGCTGTTCTTGCTGGTCGTTGTACAGGTAGCCGTCGCCCATGGCTTCAGTGCGTGTGTGGCAGTCCAGGCAGTCCAGCTCGTATTCGCAGCGGGTGAACTGGGTGATGGGCTGGTAATAATCGTGCAGGCGGTCGGCCGGGGCGTCGGGGCGGGGAACGAAGCTCATGGTGCGCAGGTCGTAATTGCCGCGATTGTGGCAGGCGTTGCACTGGGTGTAGGGGATGGCGGTGGTGAGCTGGTGGACCGGCTGGCGGTCCGGCTCGCTGAGATCGCTGCCGGCGGTGGGGGGATGGCAGGCGGCGCAGCCGGTGAAGCGGGCGTATTCATTTCCGGGCAGCGCCTCGGCGCGCAGGTGGCAGTTGAGGCAGTTCTCCCCGAAAGATTGAAGAAAAGGATTGGACTCTGCTGCCGGGTCGAACGCTTCCAGGTACTGCGGGCGCTGGTCCTGATTGCCGGCAGGCGGGTGGAGGGCCTGGACTGGGGCGATGGCCTGCCTGGCGGCCAGACTGTCCTGGGCGCCGAAGGAGAAGCGCAGACTGGCAATCGCCCCGGCGTAGGTGGTCTGGATGCTGGTCAGGACGCGCCCAACATGGTCACGCTGCAGCTCGGGGCTGCCGGAATGGCAGTCACTGCCGCCGCACGAGAGCCCGGCGACCGCCAGATCGGAGGGATTGCTCCCGCCGCGCATCGTGGAATGGGCCAGGTCGGCGTCCAGAGCGAGCCGTTCGCCGCCGTGACAAAGCACGCAGCCGAAGCTTTCCACCGGGTGGGAGGCGCTGATCTCGGGCAGATCGGCGTGGCAGGTGAGGCAGTATTCCTCCTTGCCGCTGATCGTCGGTGTGAGCGCCACCGGGCGCGGCTGGCGCGCAGCCTGCCAGGCGACGGCTACCAGGACGACCAGCAGGAACAATGTGCCGGCGAAAAGCCTGATTTTCATGCCGGGGGAGCCAGGGCAGCGGCGAGGGTCAGGCCGAGCACGGCCAGAACCAGGATCAGAGCCAGCACCTGCGCCGGCCGCCCGCTGCGTGGGAACCAGCGCCCCAGCTCGTCTGGCTTGACCGCGGGCAGGAGGTAGGGGATGGCGCCCAGGACAGCCAGCACCACCAGCGGCACGAAGACCCCCATCCAGAAGGCATCCCCCGATTTGAGCAGCTGCTGGACCCACAGGAAGAACCAGGGGGCGCTGGAATCGGCTGCCTGGGAGGTGACTTCGCTCATCGGCGGGGCGAGCGGGGCAGGGATGAACGCAGAAACCAGTAACAGCACAGCAGTCCCGATCAGGGCCGCCAGGCCTTCGCGGCGCACCAGCTCGAAGCGGCTGATACGCTGCGGCGTGCTGCGCTGCTCGGGGGGTGGGACGGCGATCCCGCCATCCCGGCGCACCCGGAAAATATGCCAGACGCCGACGCCCAGCAGGAGCACCACCAGGCCGAAGATATGCCAGGTGTAGAAGCGAGTCAGGGCTGCCGGGCCGGGCTGCGAGGCGCCCATCACCAGGCGGTACAGCCCGGGACCAATCCAGGGGATGGAATCGACCAGGTTGGTGCCGGCCACCAGCGCCCAGCGCACGCCTTCATCCCAGCGCAGGACGTAGCCGGTGAAATCCAGGAATAAGGCCAGGACGAACAGGCTCAGGCCGAGCAGATAATTGAAGCGGCGCGGGGAGTTGTATGCCCCGGTGAATATCACGCGCAGCATGTGAATGGCTGCCACCACCACCAGGATCTGGGCGGACCAGTAATGCAGGTTGCGCACCAGGGCACCAAAAGGCACCAGGAAGGTGATCATCTGGATGGAAGGCCCGGCTTCGGCGGGGGTGGGGACGTAATAGAACATCAACAAGGCGCCGCTGACCAGCAGCACCAGGGTCAGGAAGACAGAATAACCGCCTGCCCCCAGGGTATAGCGAAAACGCGACTGGGAGGCGGGGATGGTAGGGGGGTGGAGGTGGTGGAAGAAGGATGGGCGCATGGAGGTAGGGGTCGATGTTTATCGCCAGGTGAGGATAAAGAGCAGAGTAAAGAGCGAGCTGACGATGAGCTGGCGGATCCCGATGCGGGTGGGCTTCCAGCCGATGGCGGGCTGAATCACGGATCCGTGGAGCGTCTCGGCGGACTGCAGGGCAAAGGGAATCCAGATCCAGGGCGGCAGGATCTTGAGGGCGCTGAGGATCAGGGTAGCAAAGAGATTGAAGCCGGTGTAGAGAAAGGCGCGCCGGCTCATTTTGAGCAGCTCGGTTTCGGGTGGGCGGGCGGTAAGCTCGCGCTGTTGGAGGCGCAAGTAGGCGTAGACAATGGAAGCCGCCGATTGGAGCCAGCACAGCCCAAACAACCACCAGCCGTAAGGATCGGCTGCCCCGATTCCAACCCAGTAAGCAGCCGGTGCCGCCAGCGCCAGCACCCCGCTGCCCACCAGCTCAACCCCCAGCTGGCGGCGTTCCTCCCGCCGGCTGACCAGCAGCAGGTGGAAGATAAAAACCGGCACTCCAGGCAGGGCCAGCCAGAGCAAATAGGCATGCCCTGTGAGCGCCAGACCGATGAGTCCAACCAGCCCCAGGGCAGAATAAACGCCGAGCCAGAACCAGGCAGCCGGTAGATCCCGGCGTGGGCGGCGGTGAGCGTAGATTTTCACCAGCATGGTGACCGGCTGGCGGATCAGAAATGCTGCCATTGCGGCCACGATTAAATAGGCGCTGGTACTCACCCAGCCGCCGGCAAACAGGCCGATCAGCAGCGGGCTGAGCAGAAAGACCCACGAGCCATGATCCTGCGGCAGGGCGATTTGTCTGCGGAACAGGGAAGGGGCGATTGCAGTGGTTGGATTGGCCATGATCGTCAATTATAAACGGAATTCACCCTTGACCCCATAGAACACCTGTCCTATAATCGAGCCACCTGGTGAATCCCGATCGTTTTAGGAGGTAAATATGAGCTCAGCTTCTGGCAAAACCGCTTTACTGGTGGGCACGCGCAAAGGGGGCTTTGTCTTCGGCGCCAACGCCGACCGCAGCGCCTGGAAACCCGGTCCGCTGCTGTTTAAAGGCTGGAAAGTGATGCACATGGTGCAGGATCCCCGCAACGGCAGGTTGTTCAGCGCCTTGAGCAGCGATGTCTTCGGTCCCAGCCTGCACACCTCCGACGACGGCGGCGAAAGTTGGCAGCAAACCGCGACTGCCCCGGCGTTCACCCGCCCCTCGGCATCCGGCCGGCCGGTTGGCAACCCGGATGAGGCTCGGGCGCCTGAAACAGCTGTCCAGGAGCCTGAAAAGGTGAACCAGATCTGGCATATCCGCCCGGGGCTGGAGAGGCAGCCGGGAGTTATCTTTGCCGGGATCGAGCCGGCGGCGCTGTTCCGCTCGGACGATAACGGGCAGACCTGGGAAGTCAACGCCGCCTTTTACGACCATCCTCACCGCCCGGAGTGGTTTCCTGGGGCGGGTGGGCTGTGCCTGCACAGCATCCTGCTCGACCCGACCAATCCCCAGCGCATGTACCTGGGCATTTCCACCGGCGGCTGCTACCGCACCGACGACGGTGGGCAGAGCTGGCAGCCGCGCAACCGCAACACGCGGGCTGATTTCCTGCCCAATACCCTGCCCGAATACGGGCAGTGCCTGCACAAAATGGCGCTGCACCCTTCCCGCCCGGAGCGCCTGTACCAGCAGAACCACTGCGGGGTGTACCGCAGCGATAACGCCGGCGAGTTCTGGCAGGATATCGGCGAGGGACGCCTGCCCAGCCGCTTTGGTTTTCCAATCGCCGTGCATCCCCACGACCCGGAGACGATCTTCATCGCCCTGGAAGAGAGCGACCAGTACAGGT
>JAJZSS010000107.1 GCA_021849525.1 Chloroflexota bacterium | reverse complement strand
AGGTTGGACATAGGTCCCTACCTATACAAAGATTGTAGAATAGTTAGCCATAAAACACCAGCCCGAAGTCGTTGGCGTAACTGTACTGCCCGGTGTAGGTGTAGCGGGTTGGTAAGGTGCCGCTGGCGCCGCACGATTTATCTCCCTGGGCGAAGCACCACAATCATCATATAGAAAATTAGGGCTATATTCAAGTACCATGCGTCATGGCGGCGCGATGACTTTCGTTATCCTGGAGATAGCATCTCCGCGAGCCGCATGCCAGGCGGACTTGATGGATCAAATTCCAAGTTTGGGTGAAAAATTCATGCCCAGTCCTTGACAATCCAGCCACAAATCCGTATAATCCTTGAGCCGCCTGCCCTGGAGGGTTTTCCCTGTTGGCAGGTGTTATTTTGACCGGAATTCACCGCTCTTCAACCGGCGGTATAGATAGAAGACAGGAGTAAGCTCATGCCCCCTCAACCGAAACGGAAACTCAGTAAGGGCCGCCGGGATCGCCGCCGAGCGCACGACGCGCTGACCGCACGCAATCTGGTCGCTTGCAGCAACTGCGGCGAGATGCGCCTGCCGCATACCGTCTGCCCCAAATGCGGTCACTACAAGGGCCGCGAAGTCATCGCAGTCGAAAAAGAGTAAAAGACCAACGGCGGGCCGTGAACCAACACGGTCCGTTTGTATTTAACCGCAGCATTGGAGGCAGCCGCTATGGAACTAAATCCTACCCACACCGCTTTCTTATTCCCCGGGCAGGGCTCGCAGGCCAGCGGTATGGGATTAGCACTGGCAATGGAATATCCCACGGCGAATGAGATTTTCGCCCAGGCCGACCAGATCCTGGAGTTTTCAATTTCCCAGACTGCCTGGGGTGGACCGGCGGAGGCGCTGGACGATACGCTCAACACCCAGCCGGCGCTGCTCGTCCATTCGGTCGCCAGCCTGCGCGTCTTTCAAGAACTCTACCCGGAATTCTCACCCGCGTATACCGCCGGGCATTCGATGGGCGAAGTCAGCGCCCTGGTAGCCTGCGGCGCGCTGGATTACGCGGCAGCCCTGCGGCTGGCGCGACGGCGCGGCGAGGAAATGAAGCAGGCCGGGCAGCTAAACCCGGGCGGCATGGCAGCCATCCTCGGACTGGATATACCGACTCTCGAAGGATTATGCGCCCAGGCCAGCCAGCCGGGCGAGGTTGTGCAGGTGGCCAACGACAACTGTCCCGGGCAGGTGGTCGTCTCGGGGGCCAGCCCGGCCCTGGAGCGGCTGGTGGAGCTGGCCAAAGCTGCCGGGGCGCGCCGGGCGCTGAAGCTGGCAGTCAGCATCGCCGCCCACTCGCCCTTGATGTCGCACGCCCAGGCTGGATTCAACCAGGCGGTGGATGCGGCTGCGATCCAAAATCCCCGCCTGCCGCTCATCGGCAATGTGTCCGCCCGCCCGCTGGACACGGCCGCGGCCATCCGCGCCGATTTGCAGGCGCAGCTCAATTCGCGCGTGCGCTGGACGGAGACCATCCAGTGGATGGCCGGACAGGGAATCGATACTTATCTCGAGCTGGGCAGCGGCAGCGTGCTGTGCGGGCTGGTGAAGCGCATCCAGCCTGAAGCCACCTGCCTGGCGCTGGGCACACCCGAAGACTTCCAGAAACTGGGCGCTTGAGCCGTCCGGATTAACAAAAAAGAAACCCTCTCCGGGACAAACCTGATCGGTCTTCTGGTAGAGGGTTTTTTATTTAGTTGAGAAGAAAGGGCTTACCAGTCGTTGCGATCGCGGCCACCGCCGCCATAACCGCCACCACCGCCGCCCCCACTGCGCCCGCCACCGGGCCGGTCGCGGCGTGGGCCACCACGGCGATCACCACCGCCGCCCCCACCACCGTAGCCGCCCCGATCGCCACCACCGTAACCACCACCGCCAGCGCGGTCGCCAAAGGACCGGCGCGGGGCTTCGTCACGTGGGCGAGCAGGATTGACCACCATATCCCGACCATTGAAATCGGAACCATTCAGCGCCTGGATTGCCGCCTGGGCCTCAGTGGCATTCGGCATCTCGACAAACCCGAAACCACGCGGTTTGCCGGTCAGCTTATCCTTGATCAGCGCGACCGATTCGACTTGCCCGTATGCTCCGAAAATTTGCCGGACATCGTCCTCAGTTGCTGAGAATGGCAAGTTCCCTACGTAGATATTCATACAACCCTTTCCTTGAACACGTTGAAAAATGATGGCCCCCACTTCTGAGAAACGGCTTTCCTAACCCGATCAGCAACCAGCGGACGGAGCGAGCCCTTCTTTTCCATGGCGGGATTCGACACGCAAATTATATCATCGACTACTCATTCTAGTTTAAGGAATTGTCAAGGCTTCTTGCCATTTTGGTGAAGAAGGCGGTTTTGCATGCCTGTTATAGTTCGCGGTATAATGGTTGCGCCTGGCGCTGGGCTGATTTGCCTGATTGAATCAGGACGACTGCTCCAGGACGGTTGATCTCATATAAGGAGCAATCGGGGTATGGATTTTAACGGTAGAGTTGCCCTTGTCACCGGCGGCAGCCGGGGCATCGGGCGAGCCATTGTTGAAACGCTGGCAACGGGTGGCGCGCAGGTGGCGCTGGCCAGCCGCAGCCTGGAGCAATCTCAGGCCGCCGCCCAGGAGATCGCCGCCCAATCGGGCGCCAGAATCCAGGGTTATGCGGTCGATGTGGCCGATCCCGCCCAGGCGAAAGCCCTGGTCGAGCAGGTGCTCACCGATTTTGGGCGCCTGGATATCCTGGTGAATAACGCCGGCACGACCCGCGATAACCTGATCCTGCGCATGGATGAGCAGGATTGGGATATTGTGCTGGATACAAACTTAAAAGGTACCTTTAATTGCAGCAAAGCCGCCCTTCGCAGTATGCTCAAGCAGCGCTACGGGCGGATCGTCAATGTCTCGTCGGTATCCGGGCTGGCTGGGCAGGCCGGGCAGGCCAATTACTCCGCCTCCAAGGCCGGGATGATCGGTTTATCAAAAGCCCTGGCGCGGGAGGTCGGCTCACGCGGCATCACCGTCAATGTGGTCGCCCCCGGCTTTGTGCCCACCGCCCTCACCGCCGACCTGCCGGAAAATCTTAAAACGCAGAGTCTCAGCCAGATTCCCCTGGGGCGCTGGGGAGAGCCGGGCGAGATTGCTGCGGCCGTCGCCTTCCTGGCTTCCGAAAAAGCCAGCTACATCACCGGTCAGGTGCTCAGCGTGGACGGCGGAATGGCGATGATGTAAATTAAAGGGATGGAGGAAGAATGAAAAAAGACAATACAATTCCCGAAACCAGCCCGGCCAGTGAAGGCTACGAACGCATCGGCAAAACAACAGTTGCACCCGAAGTGCTCCTGACCATCGCTCGCTTGACCACCCTGGGCGTGCCGGGCGTCAGCCGCATGAGCCCGATGCCCGGCGGCGTGAACCGGCTCTTCAAGCGGGGCTATGGCGAAGGCGTGCGCCTGGATATCCGCGAAGACGACCATGTCTATGCCGACCTGTACGTCATCTTGAAATCGGATGTCAATATTCGCGACGTCAGCCGCCAGATCCAGCAGCATGTCACCCGGGCAATTACCGAGATGGTGGGCATGGAGGTCGGGCGGGTAAATATCCATATTGAAGATATCGATTATCCTGCGGAGACTGAGGCCTGACCTTTGATGAAACCTCGAACCAGGGCGCGCAGTGTGGCCCTGCAAGCACTTTACGAAATCGATATCGCCGGTCACCCACCTGGACAGGTGCTCCAGGAGCGGATCGAAGATGCCGAGCTGGACGATAATCTGGCAAAGTTCTGCCGCGCCATTGTTTTAGGCATTGTGCCGATCACGGTGGAGCTGGATGGCTATATAGCAGAGCACGCCCCGGAATGGCCCCTCGAACAGGTGGCGATCATCGACCGCAATATTATCCGCATCGCTTTATGGGAATTCGCGATCTATTCCAAAACTCCGATTAAAGTAGCCATCAACGAAGCGGTAGAGATGGCAAAATCGTATGGCTCAGACAGCACTCCCCGCTTCGTGAATGGGGTCCTGGGCAGCCTGGCGACCCGTCAAAATGAAATCAAACAAGCCTTGAGCCGTTTCGCAAGCGGTTCGGAGGAATAAAATTTACTAATTATGGATATTCTCGGTATTGGCCCGCTCGAATTTGTTTTTGTCTTATTGATAGCCCTGATCGTGCTTGGCCCAAATGATATGGTCAAGGCTGGCCGGACCCTGGGGCGGTTTTTGCGCAAGCTGGTCACCTCCCCCGGCTGGCAGATGGTACAGCAAACATCTAAAGACCTGCGCTACTTGCCCAACAAATTAATGCGCGAAGCCGGCTTGGAAGAGCTCAAAGACAAAATGCCGACCCAGGCTCAGGTTGCCAAAGATATAGGATTGGACGACCTGAAACAAGAAATGCGCGATGTGGATCGCGAAGTAGGGAAAGGCCTCTCCGCCTGGACCACCCCCAGCAAGACGATCAAAACGCCAGACACGACACCGGAAATTACCCCAGATGCGATAGACACTGCCACCGAGCCGCAGCAGCCTGCGTCGACCATCGAGCCACCTACCGAGCCGGTCGAAGCTGCCGGTGCGCCAGCTCCAGACGAGACGCCTGGCACTACGGCTGCGGTGAATAGCACTGACCAAAATCCCACCCCCACAAAAGACGAATCCGGATCATAAAATCTATGCGCATTTTTTTGCGAAAACTGGCCTTCATCCTGACATTCCCCTTCCGCCTGATTTTCAATCTTCTGCGCGGCATTTACCGCTTCTTCGCATCTGCCGGAAAACGACTCAGCAATTTCTTTTCTGAAGAGCCCGAAGACACCCCCCTGCCGGATGCCTTTGCCAAGACCGTTCAAAATCCGATGGGTATCCTGTACCATCTGAATGCCCTGCGCATCCATCTGTTTCGCGCGATTGGCGTTCTGGCCATCATGGTAGTCCTGGCGTTTACCTTCATCGAGCCGATCCTGGCTTTTCTCTCCCGCCCCCTTCCCGGCGGGCTGGACTCACTGACCGCCATCGACGTGACCGAACCGCTGGGCACGGTGATGCGGGTGGCACTGCTGGCCGGCTTTTCACTCGCCTTTCCATATATTGCCTTCGAGATTTATCTGTTCATCGCCCCCGGCATCTCACGCCGCTCACGGATCACCGGCCTGATCGGTATTCCGATCGCCACCCTGTTCTTTGCCGGCGGGATGCTTTTCGCCTATTTTGTGATGATCCCGGTCGCCCTGCCTTTCCTGCTCACTTTCATGGGCATCAACACCATCCCCCGCCCGTCGTCTTATATCAGTTTCGTCACCAGCCTGATGTTCTGGATCGGGGTGGCCTTTGAATTTCCGCTGATCATTTACGTGCTAGCCAGTATGGGGCTGATTAAGGCCAGAGTACTCAAGGATCAATGGCGGCTGGCGATCGTGATCATTGCCGTCATCGCCGCCATGATCACGCCCACCATCGACCCGGTATCGATGAGCCTGGTAATGGGACCTTTGATCTTATTGTTCTTCCTGAGCATCGGGCTGGCTTTCCTGGCCGAGCGCGGGCGAGCAAGAGATGCTGCTGCAAAAGAACGGGTGCCTGCCGCCTAAACTGCGCGCTGTGCCCAAACCAACCGATAATCACACAAACCTGATTGACAAATCAGGTTTGTCATTTAAAATCAAGCTATTCAAGATGAGCTTAATCTGAAATGATATCCCGACGCGCCTTACTCTACATCCCCGGCAATGACGCCCGCAAGATCGCCAAAGCGACCACCCTGGACGTGGACTGCATCTGCCTGGACATGGAAGACGGGGTAGCTGTAAACCGGAAGCTGGAAGCCCGCCAGAGTATCGCCCAGGCGCTGGTGGAGCAGGACTTTGGCCGCGCCGAGCGCCTGGTTCGCATTAACCGCATCGGCTCTGGCCTGGAAGTGGACGACCTGGCGGCGGTCTTGCCCGCCCGCCCGGATGGGATCGTGATCCCCAAGGTGGAGAACGCCGCCCAGGTGGCCTGGGTGAGCGAGCAGATTACGGCTGCCGGCACCAGCGGGGACGAGATAGGCGTGATCTGCATGGTGGAGACGGCGCGCGGCATCGTCAACCTGGCCGAGATCGCCGCGGCCGGTCCGCGCCTGCAGGCCCTGATCTTCGGGGCGGAGGACCTGGCAGGTGAACTTGGCGCCGTGCGCACCCCGGCTGCCTGGGAAGTGTTTTACGCCCGCAGTGCGATTGTCACCCACGCCGCGGCATTTGGATTGC
>JAJZSS010000106.1 GCA_021849525.1 Chloroflexota bacterium | reverse complement strand
CTACCGGTTTTTCTACCGCGTACCAGGAAGACCGAAAGCGCTCTCCATCTCTGGAAAGCGCTTTTGATTCAGGAAAGAGCTCAGCGATCAGCTTTCTGCCCCAGAATCACCGATCGGCGTTGTCCTGGTTTTCTTCTTAGGTTTCTGCTTCGTTGTCGCCTTTTTCTTGCTGCTGGCTGTAGCTGGCTTCTTCTTTTTGGCAGCTGGTTTCGAGGCCGTGGTTTTGGGTCGGGTGGTCGTTTTCTTCTTTTTCGGCTTTTTCTTGCTGCTGGTTTCTTTGCTGGCGCTCGCGGTGGTCTTTGGCTTTTTCTTCCGCCTGGGCTTCTTTTTCTCTGCCGAGGGTTCACCAGTCAGCTTGCCGATGGACGGGAAGATCTTCACCAACAGCATGGCGAGCAGCTTCGCCACGGCCGGGGAAAGGTTGAATTTCGACTCCAGGAAAGCCGCCACCTCATTCTTAGCCGTGGTTTTGCTGCGGGTTACCGACCTGCGGGTGGTTTCGAGCAGATCCCCTTCACCATTGAGAAACTGGTTTACCGCTGTATCAACCAGGCCTCCAGATTGCCCGGCAGCTGCCTTCAAGCTGGCGATCAAAACAGGATTGTCCTCGCCAGGCTTGTCTTTTCCCAGGCCTATTGCCTGCTCAACATCATCTGGCAGGATTTGTGAAAGTAGATCCGAAAGCGGTTTGTCATCCATCGTTTCCCTCCTGGGCAGCCATTTGTATACTCCAAGTATACTGGAAACCACCTCTTTTTATAAGCCTGGGTCTCACTTAATTCAAAGGTCATTTTCTCCAGTCCCATCCTGATCAAGGCTATAATCTACCGTCAGGAGAACCATTTATGACCGACCAGACATCCTTGCATCCAGCCGATCAGGCACTTCACCGCCTGCTCACAGGTAACCGGCGATTTTCTGCCCAGCAATCGATCCATCCCAACCAGACACTGGATCGACGTTTGGAGATCGCCCGGGCCCAGAAGCCATTGGCCATGCTTCTGGGCTGTGTGGATTCGCGCGTGCCGCTGGAAATCATCTTTGATTGCGGCCTGGGCGATCTATTCGTAATCCGGACTGCGGGTCAGGTTATCGATCGGGCTGTGGTGGGCAGCCTTGAATTCGGGGTTGCAGAATTACATATCCCCTTGCTGGTTGTTTTGGGGCACGCCAGATGTGGGGCGGTGATTGCAACCATTGAAGCAATGGACCACAACCTTGAGCCGGAAGCAGATATCCAGGCACTGGTGGACGCAATCCGCCCGGCAGTTGCGATTGCGGAGACACAGCCGGGTGACCGGATTGCGAATTCTGTCCGGGTGAATATTGAACTGGTTATTGAGCGCCTGCTGAGCTCGCCCGTTTTGTCCAACGCGATCGAAAAAGGGAATTTGAAAATCGTTGGTGCCCATTATGCCCTGGAAACAGGGGTGGTTGAAGTCTATGCTTCGTCTACTTCCTGATATTGATGATCTGGATGGAATGCGGCGTATCCTGGTCGCGGGGAGGATGGCTTGTAGCCCGACTTATTATATTCATCCGGGCGACCTGGACTGGTGGTTGTTCTACCTTGACCAGGATTGGCGGGACAGGATCCATATTTTAGAGAATGATCTGGATGGTCGTCTGCTGGGATGGGTGCTGTTTTCACCTCGCTTCAATGCCTTCGATGTATTTGTGGACCCAGACCCTGTTTGCCAGGCACAGCGCCTGGAATTGTTCACCTGGGCGGCGGAACAGATGGCCGGCCGGATCCAGGCGAGCGGCAGGCTTGTAGTGCGTACAATGTGGATTTCCGAGCATGATGTTCAGCTGATTGCTCATCTGGAAAGCCGGGGTTTTAAACGGGATGAATACCATATGATCTACCTGGAGCAGAGCCTCACGGGTCCGATCTCGCAGCCGCAGCTCCCTCAGAATTATCGCCTGCGCCACGTCGCCGGTGAACATGAAGCTGAGCTGCGCGCTCGGGCATCACACGCAACTTTCCAGTCGCCGAAGCCATTCGCTCAATACCTTGCCGGATACCGCCGTTTTATGCGCTCGCCGGCCTATGCCCTGGATCGGGATCTGGTGGTGGAAGCTCCGGATGGTCAATTCGCCGCTTTCTGTATCTTCTGGCTGGATGATGTGAATCGGGTGGGGTATTTCGAGCCTGTGGGTGTGCATCCGGATTTCCGCCGCCAGGGCTTGGGCACGGCGCTGATCCAGGAAGGATTACGGCAGATGAAGGAACGCGGCATGGGGGTGGCCAGTGTCTGCGTGGAGTCTGATAATCCGTCTGCCCAAAAGTTTTACGAATCTGTTGGATTTGGTCAGGTTCATAGAATCTTTACCTATCAAAAGGAAAATTGTGGTACACTGGTAGCGTAGTTTGCTAAATAGACTATTGTTGTCTGTTTTACAAATAGATGTGTGGGCCAGGGCTCGCTCTGGCTCATTTTTTTTATAATAAAGGACCTATTGTGAGTTTTGATTCATTTTCTTTTCACCCGCATATAAAAGCGGGCATTTTATCGGCAGGTTTTACAACCCCCACACCCATTCAAAGTCGTACCATTCAGCCGGTCTTAGATGGCCGGGATGTATTGGGGCTGGCCCAAACTGGAACGGGGAAGACTGCCGCGTTTGTGTTACCGATCCTTCAGCGTTTACTGTCTGGCCCGCGGGGTAAGCTGCGGGCTTTGATCCTTTCTCCTACCCGCGAGCTGGCCGAGCAGACCCATATGGTCATCCGGGAGCTGGGTGGTCGCACTGGAATACGCAGCATTACCCTGTATGGTGGGGTCAACACCGCGCCCCAGATCAAAGGTTTACGCTCCGGAGTGGATATTGGGGTTGCCTGCCCGGGTCGTCTGCTCGATCTGATGGGCCAGAGGGTGATCGATTTACGCGGGATTGAAATCCTGGTGATCGATGAAGCCGACCGTATGTTTGATATGGGTTTTCTGCCTTCCATCCGGCAGATTGTGGCGGCGCTACCTAAAAATCGCCTGACTTTATTGTTCTCAGCTACCATGCCGGCTGAAATTCGCAGCCTGGCGATGGATTTCCTGAACCGGCCGGTGACGGTCGAGATCGGTGATTCGCGTCCGGTTGAGTCTGTCCAACAGGCAGTTTATCCTGTCGAGCAAGAGGCAAAATATCAGACTCTGTTAAACTTGCTGCCAAAGGCGGGTGATGGACAGATCCTGGTTTTTACCCGCACCAAGCATCGCGCCAAGAAACTCGCCCAACAGCTTGTCAAAGCCGGGCATTCGGCTACTTCGCTGCAGGGTAATCTCTCCCAAAATCAGCGCCAGGCCGCGATGGATGGTTTCCGGAGTGGACGCGTCAAGGTGATGGTGGCGACCGATATTGCGGCGCGCGGGATTGACGTCACCCAGATCTCGCATGTGATTAATTTTGACGCGCCGGATACCGCTGAAGCCTATACCCACCGGATTGGGCGCACCGGGCGCATGGCCAGGCATGGTAAAGCCATTACCCTGGCAACCCCCGACGACCGGCCCATTATCCGCTCTATCGAACGTTTATTAGGTCATCCCTTAGACCGTCTAAAAATCGGGTTGAACGAAGAGAACACAGCCGTTCCCCTGCGTTCATAAACCTGCTCCACAGGGGCTGCGGACAAAAGGTCTTTCCCCACTCACGTTATGTTAGAAAACGACGAGTTTTGGGATTTCTATTGGGAGATACGCCTGCAGGCGATGGAAAATCTCGGCAAGCGGGAAGCTGTATTGGCAGCTTCCCGGCTTGTGCGCCAGATCTCCCAGCAGAATGGGCAGCCGGTCCGCATTTTGGAGCTGGGGTGTGGCGAGGGGCAGGTCATCGGTACCCTCATCGACGCCCATACAGCGCTGTGTGACACCCAGATCGTCGTGGGCGTCGACTACAATGCCCATTCTCTCGCTCAGTGCCAGCATGATTTTCCCGGATTGTATTGCATAAATGGCAACTTCACCGATCCTGACCTGCTGACCAGGTTGGGTAATTATGACCTGGTTTTATTGGTAAACGCGCTGCACGAAGTCTTCTCGGCTGAAATCTCCCCGGAATTGGAAGAACTAAATATTCTGCCTGCCAAGCAGCATGTGGAAGAAGCCCTGGCAGGGGCGGTGAGCTGCCTGGTACCGGGCGGCTGGTTGGTGCTGTTTGATGGTCTCGAGCCGGCTGGCGACCCAGCTGACCTGCTGCAGATCCGTTTTCAGGACCTCCAGGTCTGGAACGAATTTGAGATTTTTGCCAGCCAGTACCAGCCCTTCCGGATTTCCTACCGGAAGCTAGAAACTCCAATGAACATCGAGATTTCCCGCCGCAATTTCACACGTTATATTACGAAATCGATTTTCCTCGCCAAACTCCTCTGGCAAACCGAGCGCCTGGAGAGCTACCAGTATTTTTCATTGGATGAGTTCAGGGCAGCGTTTGCGCGCCAGGGATTAGAAATTATTGAATTACGCAGCCTGACCATCAATATTGACAAATGGCGCCACAAGGTTGAGATCTTATCCCCAGATGAAGATTTTCCAGACGAGCATGTCTTGATTCTCGCCCGTAAGATCTGATACAGAAGACTCTACTCTCCTGCTTGAATATTCTGCGCCAGGTAGAACTGATGTGATTGGTTCTCTGGTTGGGAATAGATGTGGTAAATTTGAAATATCCAATATTACTGGGGAGGATGCGATGTTTGAATTTCCCCTCACGAAAACCAACCGCTTACGATTAGCCCGAGCCTTTCGACAAGTAAATCGGGTTGACCTTTCCCTCGACTGTGTGCTCGAAGGGCAGATGGGCAAGGTCTGGGTTGACCATCTGGATCAGCCCACCGTCTTTCAGATCCAGACCGGACCTTTCAGCTATCTTGCCGGCGATCCAGATGGGGCTCCAGCTCAGGAGCTGCTTGACAATCTGCCAGCCGGCATGCTCCTGATGCCCTCTGCTCCGGGGTGGTTGGAGGCTGCGCGAGCTTATTTCGGGGATCGCTTGCGCCCGTTTGACCGCTATCGTTTTTCGGCTGAGCATTTGAGTCCTGAACATCTCCACTCCTGCCTGGAGGCAACACCCTTTGTAGAGCGAATCGAGCGCATCGATCTGGGCCTAGCCCAAAATGTATGGGGGCGGGATCATTTTATCGAACTCATGGAATATGAATCACCGCAAGATTTCATGGAGCGCGGGATTGGATATGTATCCAGCCAGCATGGCAGCATTCTGGGAGCTGCTTATGCCAGCCTGGTGTGCAGTCGCGGCATTGAGGTCAGCATTTATATTGAGGAAGAATTCCGCCGCCAAGGCCTGGCAACTGCCCTGGCCAGTGCTCTGCTCTTATGGTGCCTGGAGCGGGGCCTGGAACCGCATTGGGATGCCGCCAACCCTGAGTCGTGGCGCCTGGCGAGCAAACTCGGCTATCAATTTCTGGGAAGTTATGAGGCCTACTACTTATGGACCCATTAACTGAATGGTTATTGGCTGGCCCTCCCTGGGTAGCCTACCGGACCCGCCTGGATCTACTCGCTGAAACCGAGGATACACCAGAAGTAATGCTTGCGCGCCAGGCTATGCTGGCTCATCCGCAGGTCCGGCGTCTGGTGGACGAGCTGGCGGATTGGCCCGGCTCGGTGCTGTCTTCGCATAAGAGCGCCGGGCATCCAATCCATAAATTGACCTTTCTGGCCGATCTGGGACTGAAAGTAAGTGACCCGGGCGTGGAACAGATCGTCGAGCGGGTACTGGAACACCGGGCAGATACCGGTCCTTTCCAGGTGCTGATGAACATCTCCCCGCATTATGGTGGGAGAGGGCAAGACGAATGGGCCTGGGCCCTGTGTGATGCCCCTTTACTGGTTTATGCGCTGGTCGGCTTTGGCCTGGGAGATGATCCCCGCGTGGCTGCCGCCCTGGAGCACTTGATTGGATTGGTTACCGGGCACGGATGGCCCTGTGCCGTATCTCCTGAGCTGGGAAAATTTCGTGGGCCAGGGCGTAAGGATGATCCCTGCCCGTACGCCAACCTGGTGATGCTCAAAACCCTGGCGCTGCGCCCCGAATGGCACAACCACCCGGCTAGCCACACAGGTGTAGAAACTCTGCTCAGCCTGTGGGAACGTCGATCGGATAGCCACCCCTATATGTTTTATATGGGAACTGATTTCTGCAAGCTCAAAGCGCCATTGGTCTGGTACGATATTTTGCACGTCACGGATGTGCTGACGCGCTTCCCCTGGCACGCCGGTGATTCTCGGTTGCAGTCCATGTTAGAACTCC
>JAJZSS010000105.1:4460-6292 GCA_021849525.1 Chloroflexota bacterium | reverse complement strand
CGAAGCCCGGCACCCAGCCATCCAGGCGTGCGTAGGTGACCAGGAAGGTGTAAACATTCCAGAGCGGGATCAGGAAGCGCCGCCGGGCGTCATCGCCGCGGTTATAGCCAAATAGCAGATCGTTTTCGGGTTTATGAGCGGAGTACAACCAGCGCATCACATCCACACCCATCTTATCGGCGGCTTCGTTGAACTCGATGGAGTTGCCCCAGCTTTTATGCATCGGTCTGCCATCTTCGGCAAGCAGCGTGGCATACCCAAAATTCTGCAGGAACGGTGGGCTGTTATCAACTACCGTGGCCATCGCCAGCAGGCTGTAGAACCAGTTGCGGAACTGGCCGGGGAAACTTTCACTGATCCATTTTGCCGGGTACCAGCTCTGCCAGTATTCTGGATCATGGCGGTAGCTGAGCGTGCTGAATGGAACAATCCCGGCGTCCAGCCATGGATTGCCAACATCTGGAATGCGGGACATGGTTCCCTGGCATTCGGGGCAGGTGAGTTTCACCTCATCCACGAACGGGCGGTGTGGAGTATGCCCTGCAAAGGCCTCCCAGCCAGATGTCGCCCGCGCCTGCAGCTCGTGTTCATCACCGATCACTTCGAAATGAGCGCATTGGCTGCACACCCAGATGGGCAGCGCCAGCCCCCAGTAGCGCTTTTTACTGATCAGCCAATCATGCATATTGCGCAGCCAGTCCATTTCGCGCGAGTAGCCGAATTCAGGGATCCAGCGGATTTGCTCCACCACATCCATAATCTGGTAGCGCAGGCTGCGGGTCTTTTCCTCCGGAGTGAGAGCTTCCCGGGGCTTGTCATAGACTTCGCCCATGCTGATGTACCATTCATCGACCAGGCGGAAAACCAGCTCAGATTTACAGCGCCAGCAGGTGGGATAGCGGTGGGTGTATGGCTCGACGTGATACAGGATGCCTTTGCGTTCCAGATCGGCAAAGATCGGTTCGGCGATTTCCGACACGTGCTTACCGACCAGCCAGTCAAACCCTGCCACAAAATGCCCTTCTTCATCCAGAGGAGCAACCATCGGGAAATTGTGGGCTTTGCCGAGCTGGAAATCTTCGGCGCCACAGCCAGGGGCGATATGGACGATGCCAGTGCCTTCCGCTTCGCCAACTTCATCCCATAAAATAACCTGGTGTACCGCTGCTGCAGATTGGTGGACGCCGGCGACCAGCTTCCGGAGCTCTGTATGCCCGCCTTCTTCCTGGGCGGCTGGCAGATCATCGAAGGGACCATCGTAGGTCCAGCCTTCCATCTCTGCGCCTTTCAATTCACCCAGGATTTCATAGGGACCACGCAACATGTGCAGTGTGCCTTTTGATAAATAATATACCTGGTCTCCCTGGCGGACACGAGTATAGGTCAATTCGGGGCCAACTGCTGCGGCCACATTGCTGGTCAGCGTCCAGGGGGTTGTCGTCCAAACCAGTAAGGATTCATTGGGGCGTTGGCGTAGGGGAAAACGCAGGGTGACACTGCGGTGAGTTAGCTCAGCATAACCATCGGTAACGATCTCGTGCTGGCTGATTGCTGTGGCGCAGCGTGGGCACCAGGGCATGACATCCGCGCCGCGATATACCCAACCCCGCTCCCAGCATTTCTTGAGGAAGGTCCAGATCATGTAATTGTTCTCGTTGGAGAACGTAAAGTAGCTGCCTCCAATTGCCGGCAAACCGAGCTGGCCCACGACCTGTTCCACGCTGCCGTTCACCGGTCCTTTTGGGCCGGGAACAGTGACAGTCTGATATTGATCTTCTAATAATTTTTCTGCCAGCCAGCGCAGCCGCTCGGGATCGTTCCAGTCCATCCAG
>JAJZSS010000105.1:0-4450 GCA_021849525.1 Chloroflexota bacterium | reverse complement strand
ACCCAGGCGAATTGATTGCTCGGTCTGGACAGCAGCATAGCGCAGAACGCGCGCCTTACATTTGCGCACGAATTGTTCCAGGCCGAACTCTTCGATATCCTTTTTACTCTTGAAGCCCATTTCTTTTTCGACTTCGACTTCTACCCATAAGCCCTGGCAGTCAAAGCCGTTCTGGTAGCGCAGCTGGTGGCCGCGCATTGCCCAAAAACGCTGGATCATGTCTTTATAGGTTCGCCCCCAGCCATGATGGACACCCATCGGGTTGTTGGCTGTGATCGGACCATCGATAAATGACCAGTGTGGATCATTTGCATGCAGCTCGCGCAAGCGTTCAAAGGCTTTCGTTTCCTGCCAGAATTTTAGCGTCTCCCGTTCCTGAGCCGGGAAATCGACTTTATTGGGAACTTCCTGAAAAGGCATTTTGACTCCTTAAAAATAAAAACTCTCGCCCTGAAGCAGGGACGAGAGTACAAATTTCTCCCGCGGTACCACCCTGATTCCTGTCTGGATGACAGGCGCTCATTGGATACAGATATATCCACGCCAGGGTAACGGGCGGCGATCCCGGCTTGCTTACTGGCTATTTGTGAGCGTTCAGCTTGCGGCTCCGGAAGGATTTTCTACCTGTTCGGCTGACCTGGCTTGCATCGTTTCCAGGATCGCTGGCAGCCTGATGCAGATATACTCGTTTCCATCTCTGCCGATCATTCGTCGTTCGAATGGGGCGATTATCCCACAAAGAAACCGTCCGGTCAACCGGGTATTCTACCCTGCACTGAGCCAGGAATGCCAGCCAGTCGCACCCATATGGCTTAGATGCGACTGGCTCTTCCGGATGATATGCTGTTAATCCTCCAGAGTGCTGACATCCCCTTCAGGTTGCCCCAGGGCGCGAGCGCGGAGTAACCGCCGCATGATCTTCCCGCTGCGAGTTTTCGGTAATGTATCAACAAAGGTTACCGTTTCGGGCCGGGCAATGGGACCGATCTCATGGGCGACATGGTTGCGCAGCTCTTCGGCGAGCCGGTCGCTTCCCGTGACATTATTTCGCAAAATCACATACGCGTGGATGGCATTCCCTTTAAGTTCGTGGGGAACGCCGATGGCGGCCGCCTCAGCGACAGCCTGGTGGCTGACCAGGGCGCTTTCCACTTCGGCCGTGCCCAGGCGATACCCACTGACTTTGATGACATCGTCCATGCGTCCGATGATCCACATATAACCATCCTTGTCTTTGCGGGCCGAATCTCCAGTCTGGTAGCGGCCTGGGAATTTTGTCCAGTACTGCTGGACGTAGCGGTCTGGATCGCGGTAGACGGTGCGCAACATCCCGGGCCAGGGCTTGTTGACCACCAGATAGCCTTCTTCTCCAGCCGCCACTGGAGCGCCTTCCTCATTGATTACATCCACGTCGATGCCAAAGAAGGGGCGAGTAGCCGAACCGGGTTTAAGCGGTGTGATCGGCAGCGGGCTGATCATAAATCCGCCTGTCTCCGTCTGCCACCAGGTATCCATGATGGGGCAGTTGCCCCGCCCGATCACATTGAAATACCACTTCCAGGCTTCTGGATTGATTGGCTCGCCGACCGAGCCTAATAGGCGCAGGCTGCTCAGGTCGTGCCGGTTTGCCCAGGCATCCCCAAAGCGCATTAAACCGCGAATCGCGGTGGGAGCGGTATACAAGATGGTAACGCCATAATTTTCGATCATCCGCCACCAGCGGTTGGGATAAGGATGGTTAGGAGCGCCTTCGTAAAGGAAACTTGTGGCGCCGTTCAACAATGGGGCGTACACTATATAACTATGCCCGGTGATCCAACCGGGATCGGCGGCGCACCACCAACGGTCTTCATCTTTGATATCGAAGACGTATTTGAAGGTTGTATAGGTATAGACCATATACCCGCCGTGGGTGTGTACCACCCCCTTCGGGCGACCTGTGGTACCAGACGTATACAGTACAAAGAGCGGGTCCTCCGCATCCATCGCCTCAGTCTGGCAGGAATTCGTTGAGATCGGCAGGCTCATGAGATCGTGGTACCAATAATCTCGACCCGGCTCCATGTATATATCCTGCCCGGTGCGCTTGACTACGATACAGCTTTCGATGGTGGGTTGGCGAGCCAAAGCTTCATCGGCGATATTTTTCAATTCGACGGTTTTTCCGCGCAGCCATCCGCCATCCGCAGTAATCAATACCCGGCTTTGGGCATCTTCAATTCGCTCGGCAAGCGCTTCTACGCTGAATCCACCATAGACGACGCTGTGAGGCGCGCCGATTTTGGCGCAAGCCAGCATAGCGATCACCTGTTCAGGAATACGAGGTAGGTATATCGTGACGATGTCGCCTTTTTTCACTCCCATGCTGCGGAGTACATTGGAAAACTTGCACACTTCACGATTAAGTGAAAAATAGCTGTAGGTCCGCGTATCGCCTGGCTCGCCCTCCCAGATCAGGGCGAGCTTATTTTTGCGAAAGGTTTTCAAATGGCGATCCAGAGCGTTATAAACGATGTTGGTCTTGCCCCCCACAAACCATTTGTAAAAGGGAGGATTGCTTTCGTCCAGTACCTGATCCCATTTGCGAAACCAGTCCAGCTCACCGGCGCGCTCTCCCCAGAAGGTTTGCGGGTCGCGGAGTGATTCTTGATAAAGCCTCTCATACTCCTGAACCGTCGCGTTTTTGGTGACCTGCTTCATTGGATAAAAAACCTCCCCTTCAATCGAATCACGGGGTTCGTCTGACTGGAACATAGAGACCTCCTCCTGGATTTCGCCGGTTGTGTGGATAGTTTGGACTGCCAATGGGTGATACGATGTGATTTTATAGTTTAGAAAAGAGCTTGTCAACCCGAATTATCAAAATAATGAGTTTCTCCCAGCAGAATTTATTGAGAAATAAATCCGAGATATAATCGGAATCAACACACAGCTGAACCTTGTTTGCAACGCCACAAGGAGTTATGCGCTCCAACCATCCAGCAGAGGAGGAGATTGATGCAAATCCTGGGGATTGATATTGGTGGAACTGGCATAAAGGGTGCGCCAGTAGATACAGAAAGCGGCGCAATGCTGGCAGATCGCTTCCGCATTCCCACCCCAACTTCAGGCAAACCCAAACCCATTGCGGATGTTGTCGGAGAAATTACCCGCCATTTTGAGTGGAGTGGCCTAATCGGCTGTGGTTTTCCTGCTGCCGTGCGGAATGGTAAGGTTCTGAATGCAGCCAATATCTCAAAAAAATGGATAGGCGTCGACGCGGATGCGCTCTTCACTGAATCGACCTATTGTCCGGTGCATGTCCTCAATGACGCTGATGCAGCCGGGATGGCAGAGATGACTTTTGGCGCAGGTCGTGGTCGCAGAGGAGTTGTATTGATTATCACTATCGGCACCGGTCTGGGTACGAGCCTGTTCACCGATGGAGTGCTTTTACCGAATGTAGAAATGGGGCATATCGAAATGGGTGGCAAGGATGCAGAGTCTCAGGCTTCCGAGGCTGCCCGTGAACGGCTGGGCTTAAGCTGGCCAGCGTGGGTCAAGGAATTCAACCGGTATTTAGAAACCATGGAGCACTTACTCTGGCCAGATTTGATTATCTTAGGCGGTGGGGCAATCAAAAAGCAGGAAAAATTCTTTTCACATTTGAAAGTTGGTGCCGAGATTTTACCAGCGCAGTTATCCAATGAAGCCGGAATCATTGGTGCAGCTTTAGCTGCTCGAATAAAAACGACCCAGGGTTGATCGTGCCAGACAAAGTTAAATTTTATTCTGCCCTGACTGTGCAATCCAGCTCTACGGATGCGATTGCAGATTTAACCGACCAATTGCGCAGTCAAGGATTTCGACCCGGAGTGGACGAAGTCGATCTGGCAGTGATTTTTAGTTCATCTCACTTTACTCATCAGGCCGACATCATCCAGCAGGCGCTTCAGACGTTAATTTCGCCCAGGGTTCTGCTGGGTAGCTCTGCAGAAGGTGTGGTTGGGTACGACCGAGAAATCGAAAGCCTGCCATCGATTTCCCTCATGGTTGCCCGGCTTCCTGGCGTAGAGCTGAAGCCATTCGCATTACATGAGATCGATTGGTCCTGTCTTTTGCTTGAGCCGGAAGGCCTGGTGGAATTGTTGCAAGCCCCGTCTGACACGCGCCTTTTCATTCTTCTGGCTGATCCATTTTCTACCCCCATCGATGATGTCATCCAGACTTTCAATCTGGCATTCCGCGGCGTCCCGATAACCGGTGGAATGTCCAGTGGGGCATTGCGCCCGAATGGAAACGCCCTGATTCTCAATGATCAGGTATATGCGTCTGGAGCGGTAGGGGTAGCCCTGGCAGGTAACCTGGATATCGATATTCTGGTCTCGCAGGGCTGCCGTCCTATCTGGCGACCATTTGTTGTCCAGGCGGCCAACAAAAATTGGATCTATCAGCTGGAACGTAAAGTACC
>JAJZSS010000104.1 GCA_021849525.1 Chloroflexota bacterium | reverse complement strand
CCACATTACGTTTATTGGCTCCAGCGGTTGCTTTTGCACCAACTCCAACACCAGAATTTACGCCTGTTCCTGCCGCAGCCGATACTGCCTCGCCCACTGACACTCTTGAGCCCTCAACGCCAACCACCATTCCAACCGCAATCATTTTACCCACCAGTACAATGCCTGCTGCCGCCCGTGCTTCAGCAGGCAGGATCAATAACATCTGGGTCGATTACGACGTTGTCCAGCTTGGGAGGACCGGCTTGTTGATCCATGTGGAATTCCAGGTGGATGGCTTGGAGAATGTACCCTGTGCAATTGGGGCGTATTTTTATACCGAAGCAGGTGAGCGATTAAATGATCAAAACGGCGAATACGCCTCGGAAGGGAATCAGGTCATCTCCTACCAGAATTTCACGCCCGTTTACCCCAGTGCTCAATTCGATGATTTCGAGTTATTTTTGCCCTATGATGAGCTGGATCTTCCGGATGGTGATTATGATTTAAAATTCTTAATCAGCATCTGGGATATGGCGGTGGTTGAAGAGGTGGTAAGCTCGCCCTATTACAGCTTCACCTACTCACAGCATTAGGCGCTGAACCGGAACACTCACTTCCGGAGGTTGCCTCAGACACCGGGGCTTACAGGATCCGGCTGCTGCCCACATTCATGCAGGTAATGACGGCATCGATATACTGCTGTCCCATGCTGTGTGCCACCGAGATCCGGTGGTGCCCATCCCGATGGAATAGCTGTTTTGAATTTCAAGGTTGTGCAGATCGGCATCGAAATCCCGTAATTTTGGCGAGCGGCGGGTGATGAAATGGCGCAGGCGCAGCCGCCAGCCATCGCGCAGCGCCTGCCAGTACATCTCGAGCGCCTGAGATGGGGTCTTCCGGGGATTATGGATTGAGGAGTACATCTCTATTGCCTCCGCTTGCTCTGACCTGGCGAAATTTTACCTGTAAGGCCTTTCTATTCTGGATTATCGTACGGCATCATTAAACACCCTCAGCGCTTGCCGGTGGTATCAGAAAATTACCCAACAAATGACACAAAAACCAGTCTTGAAAGGGGTACTTAATCCGAGTGAGGATTAATATTGTTTGGATTTGTTCACCCTGGACGAATTTTGATACAATATTTCTGAGCCAAGCATTACGACCACCGGGACATTGAAAGCAGGGGATAACAAGATGAAACAAACGGAGCAGCTCCACGACCAGACCTGGGAGGCAGTCAATACTGTCGCCCGGCCGGAAGAAGTCGAAGACTTTCTGTTTGCGCTGGTGATGAATAAAATTGGTATGCCGGCAGACAGCCAGCGGGTTGCCTGGTTGAGGCGGATATTCAAACGCATTGTCAGCGGAGTGGCTGAGACAGCCGCTGCTTTTGACGAAACCGTGGGACGCCAGGGATTTCAGATTTCCTCCCGGGACTGGCTGCAAAAATGGGTGTCGGCGATCAAAATTCACGGCGAAGAATACCTGCCGGCAGATGAGCCCTTGATCGTTGCCGCCAACCATCCGGGGACCTTTGACAGCCTGGCAGTGGCTTCGATCCTGCCGCGTGACGATCTCAAGATTGTGACCGCCGGGAATCCATTTTTCCGCTCGCTGCCCAATACGCGGGAATACCTGATTTATGCGACCAATGACAGCTATGTGCGCATGGCTACTATCCGCAAGGCGCTGCGCCACCTGGGTTCAGGCGGCTCGCTGCTGCTGTTTCCCAGTGGGAAACTGGACCCCGACCCGACTTATTTTTTGCGCGAAGCCCGGCAATCCCTGGCACGCTGGTCCGAGAGCCTGGAATTCTTTTTGCGCAAAGCTCCCCAATCCAGGCTGGTGATTGCAATCAACTCCGGTTTTGTGGCGCCGGAATTTTTACGCAATCCTCTCCTGCGCCTTCACCCGGTGAAAATTACGCGCCAATACATCGCGGAATTTTTTCAGGTAATTAACCTGCTGATCAACAACCGGATGGTCTCCAACCAGCCCCAGGTAACCTTTTCGGAGCCATTCTCACTGGCTGAACTGAGCAAAGATCCAGGGGGATTCCAGGATCGAATTCAGACAGTGGCGGCAAATTTGTTGGATATAACTGCATTTGCAGAGTAAAATGGCTGGATGCAGTATCTGGCAGCAAACCAAGTAGCTTTTATTACGGGTGGCTCCAGCGGAATCGGTCTGGCGTTTGCCAGGCAGTTTGCCAGGCGCGGGCTGCATGTTTGGCTGGTGGCCCGCCGCCCGGAGCAGCTGGCCAGGGCCGTGGAAGAAGTTAGAGCCTGCCGCCAGCGAGACGACCAGGTGGTCGGATCGACGACAGTCGATGTGACCGACCTGCTCCAGGTGGAAGCGGCTGTCGCTGAGGTAACCCGGGTACTGGGCGTGCCGGATGTGGTGGTTAATTCGGCGGGTTTTGCGCAGCCCGGCTACTTCCACGAGCAAGAGCTCAGAATCTTCCACGAAACGATGAATGTAAACTACTTCGGCACACTCAATGTCATTCGTGCAGTGCTGCCGGGGATGCGCCAGCGTAGATCGGGATTGATCGTCAATATTTGCTCGGAGTCTGGCTTCCTGGCTATGTTCGGCTATACCGCATACAGTGCTTCGAAATTTGCTTTAGCCGGTTTTTCGGATGCGCTGCGACCGGAGCTGAAGGCGATGGGAATACAACTCAGCATCATCTACCCACCCGATGTCGATACCCCCCAATTAGAATATGAAACGCGCTTCCAACCCCCCGAGCTGCGCGCTGTGGCGCCACTGCGGACGATAATTTCTGCGGATAAGGTCGTCGAGAAAAGTATGAAGGCCATCGAAAAAGGCCAGTACATGATTTTGCCGGTTTTCGATTCCTGGCTGATGTACTTTCTGACTCATTTTCTGGGGCGAACAGCTTATCCACTGCTGGACTTGATCATGAAAGCATTCTGGAAGCTTAATCACGGAAAACCAAAAGCACAGAAAATGCAGCACAAGGAGGATTAATCGAAGCATTCCGAACAATCAGGGGTTAAACTTATCAAAGAAAGAATGACGAAAGTTGAGGACTTAATTGATGGATATTTTTGAAAAATGCATGAAATATACTGCCGCTCGAGACGCAATGGCACTTGGCTATTATCCTTATTTTTTCCCCATGTCAGACAACGAGGGCACGGAGGCAGTATATGAGGGCAAACGTTTGTTGATGTGCGGCTCGAATAATTACCTGGGACTGACAACCCATCCCCGCGTCCGCCAGGCAGCCATCGCGGCAATCGAGCGGTTTGGCACCTCCTGCACCGGCTCGCGCTTTGTTAATGGCACCCTGGAGCTGCACGTCCGCCTGGAGAACGAGCTGGCGGAGTTTGTGGGCAAAGAAGCCGCCCTGGTTTTCACCACCGGGATGCAGGTGAATCTGGGTACGATCAGCGCCGTGGTGGGGCGAGGCGAATATGTGGTGCTGGACAAGGATGACCATGCCAGTATCGTGGATGGGGCCAGGCTGAGCTGGGGCGAGACCAGGCGGTTCCGCCATAATGATCTCAAGGACCTGGAGCGGGTGCTGGTAAGCTTGCCGGAGGACCGCGGCCGGATGGTGGTGGTGGACGGACTGTACAGCATGGGCGGCGATCTGGCACCGCTGCCGGAGATCATTGCGATCACCCAGAAGTACGGGGCACGCCTGATGGTGGATGACGCCCATGCGACCGGCGTGTTTGGCGGGGGGCGGGGCAGTGCAGCCCATTTTGGTGTGACCGACCAGGTCGATTTGATCATGTCAACCTTCAGCAAATCCTTCGCGTCGGTGGGTGGGTTCATCGCCGGCGATGAGCAGGTGATCCACTATATCAAGCACCACGCCCGGGCGATGATCTTTAGCGCCAGCCTTTCTCCAGCCAATGCCGCCGCTGCTCTGGAAGCGCTGCACATCATGCGCGAGGAACCGGAGCACGCTGAAAGGGCTTTGAAAAATGGGGCATATATGCGCCAGGAGATGCGCCGGATCGGCCTGGATATCGGCGAATCGGTTTCGCCTATCGTGCCAATCTATATCCGGGATGATGTACGCACGCTTATCACCTGGAAGATGCTGATGGATGCCGGAGTCTTCACCAATCCGGTGGTTTCACCGGGTGTGCCGGAGGGCTCGCAGCTGCTGCGCACCAGCTATATGGCCACCCACACCCAGGACCAGCTCGATCACGCCCTGGAAGTCTATGAGCAGGTGGGCAAGCAGGTTGGTTTGATCTAAACAAGAGGCTAACAGGTTCGAGGGATTGGGCAGATTCTGCATGCTCAATCCCTTTTTATTTCCCCGAATTATTCAAATCCCAGGCTGCTGATCGAGGCGGCCTGGTGAGTTATATTCAAACATGATCTCTCGCTCGCTGCTCACGCGCGTGGATGTTAATCTAAATCGCGCTCAATTTTAACTTTAACGACTTTAAAAATCTACTATAATACCGGACTGAAAATATCCGAAAAACCAGGAAAGTAGATTTCACGGTTGGGAGGTTTCTATGGCCGCGACACACCAATATTTCTCACCTATCCTCGAGAATCGTTCGATGCCTCCAGGCAGCATCATCCCCGAGCTGGGCTATCACGATTTGCGGGCGGCGGTGGGCTGGCTGTGCAATGTCTTTGGATTTAGAGACCGCATGCGGATCGGCAATCACCGCGTCCAGCTGCTCGTCGGGCAGGCGTCCATAGTGGCCTATGCCTTACCTGCCGAGGAATCTGCCGTAAATGAGACCGTTGAGCAGGTCGCTCTGCCACCCCCCAGGACCCTGGGTTTAACCTTACGGCAAACCTTTGGTTTGATGGTGCGGGTGGCGGATGTCGATGCACACCACCAGTTTGTCGAGCAGCGTGGGGCGAGAATTCTGCAGCCGCCTGAAAATTTTCCCTTTGGTGAACGCCAGTACAGTGTCGAGGATATTGGCGGCTATCGCTGGACATTTTCACAATCGATCGCGGATGCCGATCCAGCCGAGTGGGGGGGAGAGCTGCTGCGCGAATGAGTGGAAAGGCCAGCGACGAAATTCACTGCAGCCCGCCGGTCCGTCTGCAAGAATCCAGAAAACTCATCCGAAAGTAGGATGGTTTTTCGTCCAGGTGAGGCTTGACTTTTAATTACTATTCCTGTATATTCTTAGAATAATAGTTCTAAAAAGGTCCAATAAGTCCAGATAAATTGCAAAGGATTTGGATCGAGTTTGGGTCTATGAAGTCATCCAGTGCGTTCATTCATAAGTGAGCGCGGATCGATCTCCATGGGTCCTGTGGGCAAGTGTTTGGAGAACATCATGAACGAACAAACGAGCAATATTGGGCAAGAATATCCTGGTTATGCAGGGTGGCAGAAAAAGACTGCGATCTTTATCTCCAGCCAGAGCCTGTCGCTGTTTGGATCGATGCTGGTCCAGTACGCGATCATCTGGTTTGTCACCCTCTCCACCAAGTCGGGTGCGGTGCTTACCATCTCAACCCTGGTCGGTTTTCTACCCCAGCTGGTGATATCGCTGTTCGCCGGGGTGTGGGCAGACCGCTACCCGCGCAAGCTGTTGATCATCGGTGCAGATCTGCTGACCGCCACCAGCACCCTGGTCCTGGCAATCTTCTTCCTGACAGGGTATCAGGAATTGTGGCTGATCTTCCTGGTCTCAGGCATCCGCTCGCTGGGTGCGGGGATCCAAATGCCGGCCGTCAGCGCCTTGCTGCCGCAGATTGTTCCAGGCGAGCGCCTGGTCAAGGTGAACAGTATCTTCGGCACGATCCAACCCTTCATCATGATCGTTACGCCGGTCCTGGCGGGTACATTAATGTCCATCTCACGCCTGGAAGCGATCTTCTTTATCGATGTGGTCACCGCGCTCCTGGCGGTTGGCCTACTGCTGGGCTTGAAGGTGGCTGTCCATCAGAAAGCGGCCCAGGCTCAGACTGGCGGTTATCTGGATGATTTGAAGGCCGGTCTGGGATATATTCGCGGCAACCGAACCATCCGCACCCTGTTCATCTTCTTTGCGATGATCTTCTTTCTGATCACCCCAATTGCTTTCCTTTCTCCGCTGCTGGTCACGCGCACCTTCGGAGAAGAGGTCTGGAAGCTGACAGCCAATGAAGTCACCTTCTTCCTGGGTTCAATCATCGGTGGTTTCATCATGATGGCCTGGGGTGGGATGAAAAGTCATTTTCGCACGATCGGATTTGCCAGCCTGCTGTGGGCAATATTGATTGCCAGTGCCGGACTGGCGCAGAACCTGTATGTTTACCTGGTGATCATGTTCCTGGGTGGGATTCCGATGCCGATCTTCA
>JAJZSS010000103.1 GCA_021849525.1 Chloroflexota bacterium | reverse complement strand
CAGTGCGGCTTGTTCTACTGGCAAACGGTGGGTAATCAGCTGGCCAGGTTGAATTTTTCGGATCATTTCCCAGGCGAAATTAAAGCGGCGAGTTTTATCCCATCGCCCGCTGAGCTCAGGTGCAAGGCTGCTCACCTGGCTGCTGATCAGGCGGATGCGGCTGCGATGGAAGCGCCCACCCAGGTCAAGGCTGGCGCGCTTCTGTCCATACCAGGAGCCGACGACGATCCGCCCGGCATATCCGGTTACCTGAATTGCCTGATTTAGTGCTTCAGGAACGCCGGACAGCTC
This sequence comes from Chloroflexota bacterium, assembly GCA_021849525.1. Lineage (GTDB taxonomy): Bacteria > Chloroflexota > Anaerolineae > Anaerolineales > UBA4823 > JAJZSS01. The sequence continues at coordinate 6,012 of JAJZSS010000103.1, read as the reverse complement.
GAATGATAAATCGGTTCCACCCTTTGGAAGCCGGTTAAATGTCTCTACAACCCCCGGCGAATCGGGATCCAGGCTGTGCGTTGCGCCCAGGTGAAGGGAAACCTGACGGTGGTTGGCAAGCGGATCAAGCGTGATCAGGCTGTTCAGGGGATATTGTGCCAATAAGGCTGTGGTGAGTAAGCCGACGATACCCTGACCGAAAACAGCAATGTTCTCCCCGATCTGCGGCGCGCCGTCCATTACCAGGTTGAGGGCAGTTTCCATATTGGGCAGGAATATGGCATCCTCCAGTTTGATCCCAGGCGGCAGTGAATGGATCTCCTGGAGGTGGGAAACGAAGTGCGTTTGGTGAGGTTGGAAAGAGAATACCAGACGATCCAGCCAGGTTTTGTCAACATCGGGCCCGACCTCAATCACTCTCCCTGCCGCTGCATAGCCATATTTGACAGGATAACTGAACTTCTCCGACAGACCGGGGAAATTTTCATCCATGGCTAGATCGGGGGGAAATAAACCCTGGTAGATCAATCTCTCGGTGCCGGGGCTGATGCCACTGGCGAGAGTTTTAGCCAGAATTTCACCCGGTTTCAAGGGCAGCAGAGGTGCCTCGCGAATTTCGACTTTCCCTGGCGCGATAAAGTACACAGCACGGTAATTCATAGGCGCCTCATTACTCGATTAGGCTGGAGCCATACACTGACCCCAAATCACAAGATCTGCGCCAAGTTGTTGCGAGCCAACTTCGATCATCCTCAGTGGCTGCTGGATAATTCTCCCCCACGGCTCGATTACCGGCACGCCACCCAGAAACAGGGGGGCGATCGTGATGATCACCTGATCGGCTAATTTTTGGGCGAGAAATGCTTGCAAGACGCGCGCCCCGCCCTCTACCATCAGGCTGGAAATGCCGCGCTGCCCCAGGCAAACCAGTAAATCTGGCAAGGAAACTTTGCCCTGCGCATCTACTGGTAAGTCCATTATTTCCACTCCGGCTGCCAGCAGCGCAGCGCGCCGATCTTCGGGAGCCGCGCTGGTCGCCGCAATCCAGGGTGATTTCTCGGCGCCCTGGATCAGGCGCGCCGTGGAAGGGGTGCGCAGAGCGCTGTCCAGAACCACAGGTCGCGGTTGAGGGATGCTGGTTTTTCTACCTGGCAGCCGCGCTGTCAAACGCGGATTGTCTGCCAGTACAGTGCCGACTCCGACCAGGATTGCCGCATGCAGGCTGCGTAATTGGTGGGTGAGCTCTGACGATTGCGGACCGCTTAATTTTAAAGGCTTTCCAGGCTGGTCGCTCAGCGAGCCATCCAGGCTCTGGGCATAACACAGGCTCACCAGTGGACGACCTGTTTTATCCAGATGGTCCTGTGCCTGGGAGAGCCAGGTCTCAAATGGATACATTCTTTGCGTGACGGGCAGGAATCGAAACCGGGTCCAGATTTAGCAGGTGATTCATGCGCTGGACTTTGGTCAGCAGGTAGTTGAAATTATCGGCGTAAATGACTGGCTCAAGCTCGACTCGTTCCTTGACGCGGATTCCCAGGTCGTTTAAGTGCTCGATTTTATCCGGATTGTTGGTCAGGAGTGAAATGGATTTCACACCCAGGTCTTCCAGGATGCGAGCGGCGACGGTGTAATCGCGCTCGTCGGCCTGGTGTCCCAGGAGGAGATTGGCATCCACCGTGTCATAGCCTTCATCCTGCAGGTTGTAAGCCCGCAGCTTGTCCAGCAAGCCGATCCCTCGCCCTTCCTGCCGTAAGTAAATAACCGCTCCGGCTCCGGCTTCAGCAATTAATTGCATGGCCTGGTGGAGCTGTTCACCACAGTCACAGCGGCGTGAGCCGAGCACATCCCCGGTAAAGCACTCGGAATGCAAGCGCACGAGGACATCATTTTTACCCCGGATGTCACCCATTACCAGGGCCAGGTGCTCTTTCTGGTCATGGTTATTGGAATAGAGTAATAGCTGGAAATCACCCTCTTCCGTAGGGATACGAGTGGAAACCATGCGTTTTACTGTAAGTCTAGACATTCTATAACTTCCTCAGCCTGGCGATTTTTTGCCAAGCAGCATATCGATATGGATCACAGAATGGAACTCGAGCTCGACACCAGCATTCTGTGCAGCATTGATAGCAGCGCGCATGCGATTCAGACCGGCCTGGTAATTCGCCTCACTCAATAGAGCCAGTTGCGAGGTGGCTTTCTTATCTAGAAATGGGTCTGCCAATACCTGCACGCCTTGCCAGGAATCGTTCAGATCTTCGATTGGCTGCCATTCAATTCTGGCGTAGCCTGCTCCAATCATCCAGTTTGTAACCTGACCCCAGGATGGAAAGCGGGCCAGATCAGTTTGTAATACACCTTCAAAATACTTATATACGTACCACTCGCCACGCGGGCGGAAAGGGTTAAGGGGATGTGGATCACTCCCGATAAGCGCCAGCATGCCGCCGGGCTTCAGCCAGTGCAAGCAACCAGTGACGAATTCTTGCTGCCTGGTGAAATGGTGCAGGGCGTGTACGCAATAGATCAGGTCGAAACTTTCCTCCTCTATTGGAAGTGATTCAGCTCGACCCTGGATCAAACCAACATTCGCGTTACGGACGCGGGCTTGCTGCAGCATCCCCCGGGACAGATCCAGGCCGAATAATTTTAGGCCCGCTGGCTCAATCGCCATCGCTTCTAAGCCGGCCAACCAGAATCCTGTCCCGCATCCGACTTCCAGTACTTTCTGGATCTGAGATAACCCGATTATGTCCAGTAAAGCTTTCAAGATGGGCTGGGGTTGATCGCCTTCGAAACGACGGTTGTAGGTCGGGGCGATTTGATCGTAATTGACTGCATTCGTGCTCATTACGATCAAGTATATCAGAACCCTTACCTGCAATTGCCCGGTACTTGCCCTTCAGCGATCGTGCCTGGCTAACGCCCGCGGTCCATCCAGAGTAAAGCCAGCAGGGCGACTTCGATAATCTTGTCGACATAGGCAATCGGAGTGCGCATCCCGATGGCTACCCACGCCAGGACGGTGACAAGTGTGAAAGCCATTAAGGCATACCGGATCAGGTTGCGATATTGTTTGAGCTGCGGCAGGAAAAGCGCTAAAACCAGCAGGATATAGCCGGCGCCATTCAAGTAAAACATGATCATGTTCTCTGGAATTGCCAGCACTATGTGAATCAAACCGGTTGCCAATGCCAGGAGCAGGATGCCCAACTGAATCGGACCCATTGAAGTCTCTGCTTTTTGCATCATAACTCCTCCTCGATAGCCTGAGAAACCTGAACAAAATTCGAAGGTAGCTTAAGAAAGATTGCCGACAGCCATAAACCTGTACCCGCGATCAAGAGGTCGCGTGCCCGGATTACCAGGGCGACGCTCAGACCACTGAGTGGACTGAATCCCAAAGCTTCAGCAGCCAGAACCTGGCTGGCTTCGAATGCACCCAGACCGCCAGGTGTGGGCACAATAAAAGCCAGCCGGGCTGCGGTGAGTGCGATTATTGCCTGAGATGGTGAGGCTGCCAGACCGAGATAATTTAACAGGAGCGTATATTCGGTGATCATGGCTATCCAGGTAAAAAGCGAAAGCAGGATAATCACCAGCAGGGCGAGAGGCTTGTGGCGGCAAAATGATCCGACCAGGCCCTCAGCCTCTTCCACAACCTGGCTAACCGACTGCCATTTTGGGCGATGGATCTGCTTAAGAATTCCGGCGAGAGGCGTTTTACCTTTAGCCAGGAATGCCAGATAAAGAACCGGAAGCAGTAACAAACCCAGTATTATTACCAGCACCTGACCAGATGGCAAGGCTCCTAACAAGCCGGACTGTAACAAGATGTATAGCCCAAGCGCAAGAAATGAAAAATTGGCGATGAGCTCGAGCAGCCTGTCCAGGCTCACTGAGGCGATTGCCTTTGAGTTAGATATGCCGTGGCGACTGCGCAGGAGATGGACCTGGAGCGGTTCACCACCAAACTGGGGGCCAGGTGTGAAATATGCGACGCTAAACGCTGCCAGGCGATATCCGGTCAGCTGAAATAGATTGATTCGTTGACCCTGAGCGCGCAGGATCAGCCACCAGCGCCCGGCAAGCATGAAAATAATCGCCAGATTAAGCCCTCCCAGCATCAACCAGGCGCCTGGCTGCAAGTTTGCCACAGCCTTACCAAGATCCAGGAATGGGATGCCTCGGACGGACAAAACCAACAACCCAAAGGCTGCGATCCAGATCGCGTACAGCCAGAGCGGTTGGCGCGGCCAGGTGCGGGCGACACTTTTCATTCTGCTTCTTCCTGTTCAGGATTTGTCCCAGGCGTGCCAGGTTGGCGATAAATGGCCAGATCTTCCGGCTTCCAGAGTGAATAATTTCCACTCCCCAGGAACAGCAGCCCGGTAAAGAGGATGGCTAAAAGATATTGGGCAGGCAGAACGGGCGCAAAAACCTGCCCGATTCCGAGCAAGATCAAACCGCCGGTTGCAAAAATTCGCCCGGCTGTCCCGGATATCACGAACAGAGCCGCAATCCATTCCAGAACCAGCAGCCAGACTGGCATTGCAGGTCGTTGGAGCTCAAGCAATGAAACCCAGATCATCACAACGAATACACTGCTGCGCAAAAGCACCGGGAGAGATTTCGAGATACTATAAGAAATTGATTCCGCCCGAGTGCTTGTGCCGCCCTCAGGCTTTACGATTCCGCTGACGACCAGCCAATCCAGGCTGAAACCGGCCAAAAAAGGAATTCCAAAAAGGGTTGCGACGAACAGACTGGCAGGTGGAGCCATGACCGGCCACAGGATCACTGCCAGGAATCCCATTTGTAAACCGGCAAACACACGGCGCATCACAGATGGTCGGAGCGGATAGATCGGTTTACCGAGCACTTTCCGGAGCCCCAAGCCAAAGAGGAATACATAGCGCGCCGCAGCGATGAAGAGATACCAGACCGGGGCCTGCCCGTATTGCACAGCCAGGGTAGCCGCTGCGAATACTCCCACACCATCGAAACTCATATCCAGAATTTCCCCCAGGCGGGTGACGTGATTGGTACGCCTCGCCAGGTAGCCATCCAGGAAATCGGCAGCGCATGCCAGCGTGTACAGTATGCCAGGAATCCAGGCCAACCAGCCGGTTGGTTTGGGTGAAAAAAGGAAGCCGACCAGGGCTGCTAAAAAGACGCCGCGCGCCAGGGTCATCAGATTCCCGGCTCCCAGGGTGGGAAGCAGATTGACCTCATCCGGTCGGTGGTTATAGCTTAACCCGATCCTGAAAACCACAATCAGATAGATGATCGCAGAAGCAGCCAGCGCCAGCCAGCGCAGGGCGAAGCGCGTCTCCCAGCTATATTGCAGCGCCAGTGCGCCGCCAGCGACGAGGACAAGGCTCAATAAGCCAAAACGCAGCCATAATAGCTTGAGCCTGGAGATTGAAGGCGAGAGGTAAGAGCTCGATAGTTCCATAATGAGTGAAATTCTACCAGCGTAAATAGATAACCTTGGTAAAGATACGCTTAATAACACTGGTTGGATGCTTCCCACCCAGAAACGTTGCAGGAATATTAAAAAATACCCTGGATCAACGATGCCAGGGCATGTGTGCGGTGAATGTGTGCGTTGGTATGGATTAGAGATCGCGCTTGTTGAAGAAAATGATTGCCAGACCGATGGCGATTCCTGTATAGATGCCCGCATAGATCACCATGAGTGGGCTGGGAGTGGATACGGATGAAAATGGCGTGACGCCGAAGGCAGCTGCCAGCGGAGACTGCATCTCGTAGACAGCGCGCTTCCACAAGGCTTCGCTGGGCATGATCAGGCTAGTTATGATCCCAATATTGACCGCTGTGGGATTCTTCAGTACTGCCCCGAACTGCTCAACCCATCCACCAATGAAAGCCACCCCATACAAGCCAAACGTCAGCACCCCATTGGCCAATGTGGATAGGATCGCACCCCCACAGATGGAGATCGTGAGCACCAGAATCACATTCATCCACATCAGGAACAGACCA
>JAJZSS010000102.1 GCA_021849525.1 Chloroflexota bacterium | reverse complement strand
CCGTGGAAGGCAGCGACCTGAAGGTATACCACAGCCATCTGCGCAAGGTGGAGCTGGAAGCGCTGGCCGCGGCGATCGGGGCAGAGCTGGTGTACCTGCCACGGGGCGAGAAAGCCGGTGAAGAAGAAGGCAAGCGCGGGATGGGTGGACGGCGCCGCCGGCATGGCGGCGGCGAGCAGTAGACATGCCCCGGCCGCGTAAACGGCGCCGGATTGCTCGCTTCCCCCTGCCCGAGGCCCGCATCTATAAGCCGGCCGGGATCCCACTGAGTCGTCTGACCCGGGTGAGGCTGCTGGCTGAAGAGCTGGAGGCGCTGCGCCTGGCCGACCTGGAAGGGTTGGACCAGGCGCCGGCAGCCGAACAGATGGGTGTTTCGCGCTCGACCTTCCAGCGCATCCTGGCCCGCGCCCGCAGGCAGGTGGCCCTGGCGCTGGTAGAGGGCAACGCTCTGGAAGTTAAAATTGAGAACGGGAACGCGCCGCAGGAATCCGAGCATCCGGTCCAATAATCAGGGTTAAGCGGTGTAAATCCGGGTGCCCGGGTTTTCACCATGGAGGGCGCGGGTCAGATCGCCGGGAACGCGCCCGTTAACCAGTAAAACTTCCTTCACGCTGCGCGCCCGGGTAAGGGCTTCCAGCATGGAGCGCTCGACGGGCAGATCATTGAAATCGCGGGCCATTAAATCGTGGACTTCGATCTCGCGGATCAGCTCGGCGTGCGGGTCTTTCTTGGGGTCGGCTGTATACAGGCCGGCCTCATCTTTTACCAGGATGCAGCGTTTTGCGCCCAGGACTTCAGCGGTGAGATAGGCGCCCACATCGGTGCGGTGGGGTGGGATGCGCCCGTGCTCGGCGTTGACTTCCCACATCCCGTAGGGGGGCATGGCGTGCATCACGGGAATAGCGCCCAGGGCAAGATACGAAGGCAGCTTGACCAGGTCATCCTGGCCGATCTTGACGCCGGAGTGGGGAGCCAGCAGGACGGAGACCATCAGGGCGTTTTGCTCGCTGATGCTGGAGCCGAGCTTGGCCAGGACGCCGGTGGGCATGCCCAGGTCGAGGGCGATGGCGTATGCGTGGCGGGAGCGGGTGCCGCCGCCGGTGAGGAGCACCAACTGCTGGGTTTTGCGGGCGGCGACAATCTCATCCAGGATGGGCAGAAGAACAGCTGCGCCGCGGTCGATGATGCTCTGCCCGCCGAGCTTGATCACATTCAACTCGGGCAAGGGGCGGAAGACCGATTCAGTCTCGGTGCGGGCCAGGAGCTGCTTATCCATCAGCGATTCGGCCATCAGGGGGGTCTCGATATGCAGGCGCCCGCTGTCGTCGTATTTTAATGCCATGAGTCTATCCTCTATTCGTAGATTGCAGCTCGCCCCCGGCATCATTCGCGGAGAACACCGGGGGCGGCTGCTTATTATCTGATCAGACAGGCCCTATTGTACTTTACTTGACCACGATTTCAACCACGCCCTTGACGCCAAAGCTCTTATCAAAGCCAGGCATCACCGAGCTGAAACCGCCATTGCTGCGGAAGGACAAGATGCAGCTGGCGCAGGCCTGCAGGTCGGCGAGCGGGACATCTTTTGAGAACCCATCGTTGGCGATGAGGGTGACGGTGGTGGCAGCCGGATCGAGGCCAGCCAGGGCGAGCAGAGCATTGATCGCGACACCGGTGTAGGTTTCTTCGACACCCTTGCTGTTGGGGGCTTCGACATCCATGGTTTCCATCGCCTTGACTTCTTCTTCCGTCCAGGCCATCTCGGTGGTCACCTTACCGGTGACTTTTAGGGCGGCGGCAGCGGCAGGTTTGGAAGCGTTGTAAAGCTCGGAATTGGGGATGAAGAGGGGGGCGCCAAAATCGGCCACGCCGAAAGTGCCGATCAGCTCCTGGGTAGGCACGGAGATGATCCAGTCGATGAACTGGTTGGCCAGATCGTTCTGGATAGCAGCATTCTTCTCAGGATTGACCGCGATCACACCGTAGGGGTTGAAGAGGACTTTATCGCCTTCGACCAGAACCACGAGGTCCAGGCCTTCTTTGACCAGGGCCAGGTAGGTGGCGCGATCAGCCAGAGTATAAGCCTGCTGTTCATTGGCCATATTGAGCACATCGCCCATGCCCTGCCCGGCTGAAACGTACCAGTCACCGGAGGGTTCTTCGATGCCAGCGGCTTTCCAGACCGATTTTTCCTTGGTGTGGGTGCCGGAGTCATCGCCGCGGGAGATGAACGTGGCGGAAGAGTCGGCGAGCTTCTTGAGGGCGGCGGCGGCATCGGTCATGCCTTTGATGCCGGCGGGATCGGAGGCGGGGCCAACGATGACGAAGTCGTTGTACATGACTTCTTCACGGCGGACGCCATCGCCATTGGTCATGAATTCGTCTTCACGGGCGCGAGCATGGACCAGGAGGACATCGGCGTTGCCGTCGACGCCCAGCTGGAGCGCCTGGCCAGTGCCGACTGCGACCACGTCCACCTCGATGCCGGTCTGGGCGGTGAAGTCGGGCAGGATCACTTCCAGCAGGCCGGAATCTTCGGTGCTGGTGGTGGTGGCGAGGATGATGCGCTTATCCCCGGCTGTGGGGGCCAGCGGTGCTTCGGTAGCTGCCGCAGGTGGCTCAGTGGGAGCCTCGGTAGCAACCGGTTCAGCCGGAGCTTCGGTGGCGACCGGAGCGGCAGGCTCGGTGGGGGCTGGCGTGGGCGTGGCGCAAGCGCCAAGGACCAGCGACAGCAGGATGAGCAGGTAGATCAAAATGGTTGGTTTCTTAGACATCGTTTTCTCCTCCAGAGTGGAAAACATTGGAATTGCCTGTGGGAGCTGCACCAAGCAAATTTGCTCCAGCACAGGATGACAACAAATTAGTAACCCTAGTAGACCATCTCCCCGTTGACAAACGCATGCGTGCGGGGATCTCGAGGTTGGTCGAAGAATTCCTGGACCGGACCGGTCTCGATCAGCTTGCCTTCGAGCAGGAAGCAGACGCGATCCGCCAGGCGGTGAGCCTGGAAGACATTGTGCGTGACCAGGACAAGGGTGGTGCCGTGATTTTGATTCAGGCGGCGGGCGATGGCTTCGATCAGGCCGACATTGTACGGATCGAGATTGGCCGTCGGCTCGTCGAGCAGGAGGACATCCGGCTCGAGGACCATGGCTCGGGCCAGGGCAACCCGCTGAGCTTCGCCGCCAGAAAGGGTGCGGGCGCGCTGGCGGGCGATATTGGCCAGGCCGACTTCTTCCAGGGCGGCGGCAATGCGGTCCTTGGAATCGCGCTGGCCGCGCAGGCGGAGGCCAAAGGCGACGTTCTCGTAGACGGTGCGCTCGAGCAGCATGGGGCGCTGAAAGACGGTGGTGACCGAGCGGCGTTTTTCAAGCGACATATCGCCGGAAGTGTTAAACTCGCTGCCCTGATAGATGATTCTGCCCTGGGTGGGCGCTTCGAGGAAGTTCAGCAGGCGCAGCAGGGTGCTTTTGCCGGCGCCGCTGGGACCGACCAGCGCCAGGACTTCGCCGGCGAGGATATCGAGAGCTTCGATTTCGAGGACGCGGCGATTCTCGTAGGTCTGGACCAGGTTCCGGACCTGGTAGATATTCTGGTTAAGGGGAGTGGCGGCAGTGGTCATCGATCGAAGGACTTTCCCTGCAGGCGCAGCATGGCGAGATTAGCAATGAAGGTGATGCCGAGCAGAACTCCACCCAGAGCCAGGGCGAGGTCGAAGTTGCCTTTGCGGGTTTCAAGGACGATGGCGGTGGTGAGGACCCGCGTGCGGCCTTCGATATTACCGCCCACCAGCATGACTGCGCCGACCTCGGAGATGATGCCGCCAAAACCAGCGATAATCGAGACGATCACGCCAATGCGAGCTTCCGACAGGATAGTGAGGGCTGCCTGGCGCGAGGTGGCGCCGAGAGCCATTACCTGCTGGCGGACAGCGGGGTCCACGCCCATGACGGCGGCCATGGTGAAGCCGGCGACCAGGGGAAAGGAGATGACGGTTTGGGCGATAATCATGGCGCCGGGGGTAAAGAGCTGGGCCATCCAGCTGAGGCCTAGGGAACCGAGGGGGCCGGATCTGGATAGGAGCAGGTATACGAACAGACCGACGACGACCGGGGGAAAGCCCATGCCAGTATAGAGCAGGGCGACCACCAGTTTTCGTCCCGGAAAGCGCGCCATTCCCATAGCAACCCCCACGGGGATGCCAATGAGGGTGCTGAAAAAGAGGGCGATTCCGGTGACTTGGAGGGAAAGGAGGACGATTTCGTTGAATTCTGCGATCATGATCCTATAAATGTATCAGTTAGAGTGATACAAGTATAGTATTAAGCGAAAAACTTGTAAAGGTGATTAAAGTAATAAGATAAGAGGTCCGCAGATAACGCAGATGGGCGCAGATAAAGAAATTGACCAGAATGAACAGGATAACAGGCTAGCAGCAAAAATGACCTATGATATAATTAGGAAGAATTACAGAAAATCAGGAAAGGAGAAATAAAGAATGACAAATTCTTCGACCATCCAGATCCGGAGCAAGGGAACGGTGACGCTGCCGGCAGTGCTGCGCAGGAAATATCATCTGGATGAGGGTGACCTCATCACCCTGATCGATCTTGGCGAGGGAGCGCTGCTCCTTACCACTGGGGTTACTCAAGTTGACCGGCTAGGTGACCGGGTTTCACGGATCCTGGCAGAGGAAAATGTATCCATCAATGATTTACTCCATACCTTAGAAGAAGAGCGCGAGCAGTATTACACAGACCACTATGCCGAAGATTAAATTGTTCCTGGATAGCAGCGCGTTGATATCCGGGATCATCAGTGCCGACGGGGCTGCGCGGGTTTTGCTCCTGCTGGCAGAGACAGGTCACCTTGAGCTGACGATTTCGGCACAGGTTGTGGCAGAAACCGAACGGACGATCGCGCGTAAGGCGCCCGGGGCAGTGAATGATTATCGCTTGGCACTCCGGGTGTCGAAAGTACGCATTGTGCGAGATCCTGAGGCTGAGGAAGTACGCAATCACCTGCACTTGATCACCCATGCGGCGGATGTACCGATCCTGATGGCGGCGATGCATGCAAAGGTGGATTATCTTGTGACTTTAAACCGTAAGCATTTTATCGATGATCCGGGTGTGGCGAACAAGACGGGAATCCGCATAGGTACACCGGGGGATGCGTTGGGCTGGGTCAGAGACAGGATGCGGAAAATTGAATAATTTGGGAATAGATGAAAACCGAGCTTTTTCTTGAAAGCTCGGTTTCTGGTCATCAGTCCATGAATAAATCTTTGGGCAGCGGTGGTTTAATCTGCATGCTTACATGTGTATACATGCGATATGCATCGCGGTCAAAAAATTGATTTAGAACGATATCCGGGTGAGGCAGGGTGCCATGACGAAGGCCTATGTATTCACGATAGCTGGAATATTCCCACGATTCGGGTGTGAAGACCAATCCTGCAACGACCGGGTTGAGGTGGATGTAAGTGGCGAGGGCGATAATATGGGAATCGTTTTTTATGAGCCGAGCCTGGAAGGGTCCTTGGAAAAGGGGGCCGGAGCGGTCCTGCTGTTTGTTGATCGCTTTGGTGTAAGAGACGAGGAAGGGCTGCATGACGGATTGGCTGAAATTATCGCAATTGACGTGGACCAGGAGGTGGTAGTGGTTGGGCATGAGGCAGTAGGCGATGATGGTGGATTGGGAGGGTGAGGAGTAGTTGCGCAGACGGCGGAGGAAGTAGGACCAATTTTCGGGGAGGAAGAAGATTGGACTCTTGTCCACGCCGCGGTTGTAGAGGTGGTAGAACTGGTTGGGGAGGAGAGGTGTGGTGCGCATAGAGGTTTGAGAGTGGGAAGTATATTGATGATATTGGATAAATTAAAACAGCATTTTCATAGATTGAGGTTAAGAAACCGAGTTTTCAAGAAAAAACTCGGTTTGCAGAGGGGGATAATTTCATGGGTTGGCGATGAGTAATCGAGTTTTCAAGAAAAAACTCGGTTTGCAGAGGGGGATAATTTCATAGGTTGGCGATGAGAAACCGAGTTTTCAAGAAAAAACTCGGTTTTCGCTATTCCACCCACTGGATCTCGCCGGTTTCTTCGGTTTCGTAGCCACCGAGGCGGGCAATCTCGGTACGGGCGGGAGGCGTGCGCAGCCAGGCGAGGAGAGATTGGAAGGGGGCGGAGTCGAGGGTGGGGGCGAGGATAACAAGGTCGTAGCGGTCGAGGAGGAGGGGGATGAAATCGAGGCCGTAGGAGATGGCGGCAGCCTGGAGTCCGAGGCCGGCGTCGGCGCGGCCTTCGGCGACAGCC
>JAJZSS010000101.1 GCA_021849525.1 Chloroflexota bacterium | reverse complement strand
CCGATCTGGGGTCAAATCTGGATTGAGCAGGATGTCCTCATACCAGAACAAGATATCGTCAGCTGTGAAGGGCTGCCCATCCGACCACTTGGCACCTTTGCGCATATGGATGGTCCAGGTGGTGAAATCTTCTGAGGATTCCCAGGACTCAATCAGGCGGGGTTGGACCTCGCTGCCATCGGGCGAGAAACGCACGAGACCATCATAGACCACACGAACATAGTTGTTGTAGTCAGATGGTCCAAGAAAACCGCGATGCCATGTGCCGCCGTATTGACCGATCGATTCGGTCACCTGGATCACCAGGGGGTTCTCGGGCAGACGCTCTTCTACGGGAGGAAGCTCACCAGCATCGACCAGCTCTTTAAGGATAGGAGCTTCATTGTATTTGCTGACGGGTTCAGCAGGAGCCTCCGTTGCGACTGGCTCAGCGGGAGCTTCAGTGGCAACTGGTTCGGCAGGTGCTTCAGTCGCAACGGGTTCGGCGGGGGCTTCGGTGGCAACCGGCTCTTGCGGGGCAGTTGTGGGGGTTGCAGTCTGGCATGCGCTCAGGATCAGCGACAGGACCAACAGCAAACCGAACAGGGCACTTAATCGAGATGATTTGTTCGCTAACATTGTTTCTCCTTCTCCAGAGTGATGTGGAGTTTTGGTTGACTCCAGCTTTCAAAAATACTGACTGTTTGGGCCATCGGTGCCGGGAGGCTACCCATGGGTGAAACCCAAATTAAAATGTTGAGTTGATCTCTGGCCTCCTTTCGAGAAAAATTTTATGGCGCACTCTGCCGCAAGATTAATTCAGGTTCTAAGGTGATGGGGTGGCAACCTGTAGGACAATCTTTCAGGCGTTCGATCAGCGCCTTGACAGCCAAACTGCCGAGTTCGTGACGAGGAACCCGGCAAGTTGTCAGACTTGGAGTAACCCAACTTGCCAATGGAATATCATCGTGCCCAACAATGGCGATATCTCCGGGGACGGAACGGGCAAGCTCGGCGCAGGCGTGCAGCGCACCAACAGCCACAAGGTCGTTATAACAAAACAAAGCAGTCAGCTCAGGGCAGCGTAAGAGTATTTCACGGGTTGCCAGTATACCGCCTTCCGCCGTTGGCTGGCAATTAATAACCCAATCAGGGTCAGGAGCCAGACCTGCTGCCTGCATGGCGGCCTGATAGCCCTGCAAGCGACCCTGCCCGCTAAAGGATTTGGTGGGACCCGCAAGAAAACCAATCTGCTGATGACCTGTCTGGATGAGGTGCTGGGTGGCCAGCATGCCACCACGCGCCTCATCGAGGATAACACACTGAAAGGGATCTTCACCTTCCTGGCTCAAGCTGCGGTTAATTAATACTACCACAGGCAGACGAACCAACAGATCGACCAGAACCTTCTCGTCGATGCGCGAGCTACACAGGATCAAGCCATCAACACGTTTTTCCTCCAGGGAAAGGATGACAGCTAATTCACGTTGGGGGTCTTCTTCGGAATTACACAGGAAAACATGATAGCCCTCAGCATAGGCCAGATGCTCCACGCCGCGGGTGATATCCGCAAAAAAAGGATTGGTCACATCCGGGACGACCAATCCTATGGTACGGGTTTCCTGAGTTGCCAGACTGCGCGCAATCGCGCTGGGGCGATAATCGAGGGTGGCAATTATCTTGAGGACGCGTTCACGAGTTTCGACGCTAACATCCTCTTTTTCGTTGATGACCCGCGACACAGTCATGAGCGAAACGCCGGCTTCACGAGCCACGTCGGACATGGTAACTCTGTTCGTCAACTGGGTTCTCCCATGCGTGCTGTTAGCGGTATCGTTAGCGTTAACAGCATTATACCATTTAAAGTACAGCGGAGTAAATAGCCTATTTCTATTAGGGTGAAAAAATATAGGGTGTGCGCGACGGTTTATCCTTGAATCTGGGAGGTCAGGAGGAACGGGGGAGCAGGATACGACCCGGCATAATAGACCCGGTTTACCGTGGGCGCATCCTGAAGTGTTCCGGGAGTAAGGTAAAATCATCCTGAAGGATTTCAGGTTATCTTATCGCCACTCAGAGGCACAGATGATAAACCCTCAAACTGAGCCACCGAAACCCGATTGGCTGCAAGCCTTCCATATCATGATCAAGGGGTGTGGGTCGAAATGCAACCTGGATTGTAAGTACTGCTATTACTTATCGAAAGAGAATCTATATCCCGACAGCCAATTCCGGATGAGCGACGAAATTCTGGAGCGATTCACCCAGCAATATATCCTTGCCCAAAAGGGACCGGAAGTAACTTTCGCGTGGCAAGGAGGCGAGCCAACCTTATTGGGGATCGAGTTCTATGAACGGGCAGTAGAATACCAGAAGAAATATCAAAAACCGGGGATGACAATCCGGAATGCTTTTCAAACCAATGGATTGTTACTGGATAGAGAATGGGCCGAGTTTTTTTCTAAAAATGAATTTTTGGTGGGGGTCAGCCTGGACGGCCCACAGGCAATGCATGACGCATACCGGGTAGATAAAGGGGGAGCCCCAACCCAGCGTAAGGTCAGGGAGAGGATCGAGATCCTGAAAGAATATGGGGTTGATTTTAATGTTTTATGCTGCGTCCATAAAGCAAATGCATCCCATCCGGTGGGGCTTTATCGCTATTTACGAGATGATATTGGCGCACAGTACATCCAGTTCATCCCGATTGTAGAGCGTAAAAACGCCAGTGGGTTCCAGGAAGGATATCAAGTCTCCCGCCGCTCGGTTAGCGGTAGAAAATATGGGGATTTCCTGATTCAGGTTTTCAATGAGTGGATCCTGGCTGATGTCGGTAAAGTGTTCGTCCAGATCTTCGATACTGCGCTGGCAGCCTGGTGTGGAAGTAATCCTGGATTGTGTATCTTTGAAAAAACCTGCGGAAAAGCCCTGGCGCTGGAACATAACGGGGACCTGTACTGCTGTGATCATTATGTGGAACCGCGGTATTTGCTGGGGAATTTCATGAATGAGGATCTCGCGAGCCTGGTTAACTCGCCGAAACAAATCCAGTTCGGCCAGGGAAAGCTGGAAGGGTTACCCCGATACTGCATAGAATGTGAGGTACGGTTTATTTGTAATGGGGAATGCCCGAAAAACCGCATTCGAAAGACACCTGACGGGGAAGGGGGGTTAAATTATCTGTGTGAAGGATATAAGGCCTTCTTTACCCACATCGACCGGCCGATGCGCGGGATGAGAGAACTCATCAGGCAAAACCGGGCTCCAGCGGAAATTATGCGGTGGTATCCGCCCAAGTGATCATCGATAAACACCTGGCAGACAGGTCTATATAATACAATGATGATATAATTTAACTAAATACCCTGGTTCTACCCTGACCGCTTGCTGAGACAGTGCGTAGCTAGAAATCTTCCCCAAAAATTTTTAAACAAAAGTCTTGACTGGCACTTTACAACCGGGGATGGGAAATCCATTCACGGCTAAAGAATGGAAGGCTGCTCATGAATGAAACCGTAGATCCTTCAAGTGCTAATTTCCTGCTGACCTGGGAAGCCGATCATTATCATGTTCCTCCCGGGACCAGCCAGGCAATCCTCCTGAGCATCACGAATCTGAGTACTGAAAAAGGATATTTCGAGTTTTCTGTCCAGGGGCTGCCAAGCGAGTGGGTGTTCCTGAGCTCGCCAGTGATCGAGCTGGGAGCAAGAGGGCAGGGGGAAGTTGAACTAATAATTTCGGTTCCTGAAGGCCCTCAAGGCCGGATTGGGCGATATCCATTTACGGTTGGGGCAATCCGGCAGGGCAAGCCTGAACTCACAGAAACCTTATCGGGCTCAATCACCGTGGCAGCTTTTGACACCGAAGGGCGCCTGGGTATGCTGCTGGCTGCCACCCAGTTCGCGGTTGAGCCTGGAGGCTCGCTCACCATCCCACTGATGCTTCATAACCGCGGATTAACCCCTGACACTTTCAGGCTCAGTATTGAGGGATTACCAACAGCCTGGATTTCCACAACTGATGGACAAGCCGATTTACAGGCAGGGGAACAGAAGGAAATTGAACTGGTGATCCACCCGCCTCACTCAAATGAGAGCCAGGCCGGACGCACGCCGTTTAAGATCGCGATCTACAGTCAATCTGCTCCGGGTCAGAAAGCGGAGGTGGAGTGCGTATTAACCATCGCGGTCTTCTCTGCCTTCAGCATCCAGCTGCATCCTCCGACGATCATCGCTGAGCAATCGGGTTATTTATCCGTCAGGAATGAAGGCAACTCGCCGGACACCTATGAGCTGGAATGGGTAGACCCGCAAAACAGCCTGGTGTTCGAGGGGATACAGGGTGAGGGGACGCCAACAACAGATGAGGGGACTTCCCAAGCTGGCCCTATGGTTTATCCGATTACCTTACCCATACCCCTGCGCGTGGAAACAGGGCAAACCGCAACGATTGAGTTTAGAGCTTATCCGCGATCGCGGCCAATCCTGGGAGGTGATTTCCGGATTCCATTTAAAACCATTGTCCAATCCAGCTCGAAACAATCTCTTTCACAAAGCGGCGAGGTCCTGGGGAGAGGACTGATCCCGGTCTGGCTGCTGGCTGCTTTAGCGGTAGTCTTGCTCTCATTTATCTGCCTTGCATTCTACTTATTTAATAATAATCGCGCTCAGGCAGTGAGCGCGACCCAGACTTACCAGGCAGGCATCAGCCAGGTTCTGGGAGCCACGCAAACGGCAGCCGTCAATCAGACCCAGGCTGCGCTGAGCGGGCAAGAAGATACGGATGGTGATGGATTAACAAACCTTGAAGAAATCACTGCGGGTACCGGTCCGAACAATCCTGATACAGATACAGATGGGCTTACGGACGGTGACGAAGCCAAAAACAGGGGGACTGACCCGCTGAACCCGGATACGGATGGGGATGCACTTGCAGACGGGGAAGAAGTTATCCGCTGGATGACGGACCCGCGCAACCCGGATAGCGACAGCGATGGCTTGAGTGATGGGGCGGAGGTCCAGCTCACCAGTGATCCCCTCAATCCGGACAGCGATCAGGACGGCATCAAAGATGGTGACGAAGTCAACCGGGGGACCAACCCCCTCAAGCCAGATACAGATAATGATCGTCTGAACGATGGGCAGGAAACATCTCCCTGTCCTGACCCGCTCAAGCCAGATTGAGATGGTGACGGGATCATTGACGGGCAGGATCCAGAACCGTGTAATCCAGGTAATCCACCACCCACCGCGACAACTGCCCCGGTTATTCCAACGGCGACCCAGATCGCACCTACTGCCTTGCCAACGGCCACGACGGCACCCCCGGCTACACCTCTCCCAGCCCTACCTCCCGATTTGGGGGGCATGATCTTGTTTGAATCTAATCGGGATGGGAAACCAGAAATCTATGGGATGAATGTTGCAGAGCGGAGCGTCGTGCGGTTGACTGATAATGATATTGCCGATACCCAGGCTGTATTAGCGCCGGACGCATTCCTGGTCGCCCTGGTAGCCCCACAAAATGATAACAATGAAATCATCCTGACGAGCGTCACGGGTGAGGCGCCATTTAACCTGAGCAATAATCCCGCCGACGACCAGCAGCCTTCCTGGTCGCCGGATGGGGATCGGATCGCATTCACGAGCAACCGGGATGGCAATCAAGAAATCTATGTGGTAGGAATTGATGGCTCAGAGCTGCGCAACATCTCCAATCATCCAGCCAATGATTCTGAGCCTTTCTGGTTCAGGACCGGCGAATTATTGGACACGGAGGATTGGATCGCGTTTACGTCCAATCGGGATGGCAACCTGGAAATTTACATCACGAATCTGGATGGATCGGACACCCGCAACTTGACCCTGAACGTGGCCAACGACTATTCTCCATCCGCCTCGGGTTTCAGCGAACAAATAACTTTTGTCTCAGAACGAGATGGGAACCCCGAGATCTACCTGATGGGTCTGGATGGATCAAATCAGAGCAATTTAACAAATCATGGTGGCCGCGACCTCGATCCGGTAATTGGTCCAACCAGCACGTGGGTGGCGTTTAGCTCGGACCGGGATGGCAATCTGGAGCTGTATGTGATCCAGACCATAGGGGAGGGGATTTATAACCTGACCCAAAATTCCGCCCAGGACAGCAACCCATCCTGGCGGTAATCCGGGTAGACCCACAAGGGTTGGGGTAATAACAAGCCATTACACCTGATCCTGAATGCCGCGTCGGGCAGCGATCACGGTGATCGCCAAAAATAAGATTACAGCAACTTCATTGAGCAATCCACCCCAGCGACGGATCGACTGCCAGAACAGCAAATCGCTCACCACACGCAGCAGCAGGGAGGCGTGGAGAAGGCCCA
>JAJZSS010000100.1 GCA_021849525.1 Chloroflexota bacterium | reverse complement strand
AGTCCTCGACACCCGCTCGCTCTGCAACCATTGTTGAGGCCATAGAAAAAGGATTTTCGGAAGGTTCTGTAATCATTTTCATTCCGAAGAGGTGAAGAACTAAATGAACTTCGCCCTGGAGATCGCCCAGTCGAACACGGGCGGTTGGGTGCCGTTCGCTCCCATGCGGGGCGTTGCAGTCACGCTGTACAATGCGAACTGCTCCCGGTCGAGCGCCCAGGGCTCGCTGAGCTACAACCCGGCCACCGGCACGCTCACGCTCAACGTGATTGGCGCCATCCCGGATGGAACTTACTACGTCGCCGTGAAATACAATCCTGCCAGCCTCATAGGGACACCCATCACAGCCCCCAATCCCACCGTCACCTACAGCTTCGTGACCAGCGCTGGCGGCGTGGCGCTGCCGACCGGCGTGGTCAAATTGAAGGTGGCTCCGAAGTGATCGTGTCTGGCGATCGCTAATTAGCCCAATCATCCTGCCTGGGGAGCCACAAGGCTCCCCAGGCAGCTTTAATCTATGGTTATGGGATGTTGATAACCTGACCCACGTAGATCAGGTTCGCATTTTTGATCTTTGGATTCAGATCGAGCAATACGGCGACGGTCGTATCGAACGCTGCGGCGATCTTGCGCAGGGTATCACCCCGCTGCACCACGTATGTGTTCCCTTCTACCGGGACGACGATCTTCTGTCCAACATAGATCAGGTTGCGGTTCTTGATATTGGGGTTGAGCCGCAGCAGCTCATCCACGCTGGTCTCGTAGCGCTCCGCGATCTTGCGCAGGGTATCACCGCGCCGCACCACGTAGATGTCCGTCGCGCCGCCCGGCGCCGGGGTTCCGGCCTTAGGCACGGCCAACCGCTGTCCCTCGTAGATCACACTCGCGTCTTTCACCTCAGGGTTCAGCTTGAGCAAGTTTTTCACGGTCGTCCCGAAGCGGGCCGCGATGCTGTTCATCGTATCCCCGTTGTCCACGATGTAAATGTCTGTGCTGCCGCTGCCTTTAATCAGGGCTCCTGGGAGCAGTATCACCTGTCCCGGGTAGATCCGGTTGGGATTCTTGATATCCGGGTTGGCTCGCTCGATGGCTGCCACGCTGGTTTCACACAGCCGGGCGATCTTGCGCAGATAATCCCCTTTCTTCACGGTGTAGCTGTCTCCACAATCTCCGGCTGCCAGTGCGGGAGAAGCAGGTATGAAGGCTACAGTAATGACGGCTGCCAGCATAAAAAGGACGAATATTTTCTTGAGTTGCGCCATTTCACACCTCCAATGGCTTGTAATTCACATCTGAGACGCCTTACTCTACTCTTGCCTAATTGACGTTCGGGATTGCCGAATTGTTCCTTCAATTGGATCGTCCTGGCAATCCCAGGCAGCCCCGGCCGCCCTCCGTAAACTGGCGGCAAGATCGATTGGCTGTGTCCTGAGGGCACCGAAACCAATAATCGCCCGGCATATCACCGGGCGATTTTCTCTGTGGAGAGGCTGGGTGGCCTCTCCAGGGTGGGTAAATAAGAATTTAACTGGCACCTGGCTTTCTGAATTGGTCCTGGTTTGATTTTCAGACTTCGGATTCGGCGAATCCTATAAACCCGCCTTATTCGTTTTCTAGAAGCCATTCAGTCAGGGAGCGGATATTAATCTTATATCCGTTCCTTGTAATTGTTTCAATATTCGAATCAGCTAAGATCAACCCCGACGAAAGACCAAGCGCATCCATAGCATCCGCCAGCCCCCGTATCTCTCGTTCCCGTGTAGTGGGATTATCCATGCTTTGCGCTACCTGGATCAATTGGCCCGACTCTGGCAAGTAGAAATCCACCTCATAGCCAGTGGGAGTAGTGTAATAGAAAATCTCATGCGTCTTCCGTCGCAATGCCAGGAAAGCCGCGTTTTCCATCAATTTGCCAGTGTTGGGAGAAAAACTGAAACCGATTACATTGACCAGCCCAGTATCGATGCTGTACACTTTCTTTGCCGCGATTTGCTGGCGCTTCACCGAATAGTCATACACGTTCAGGGTAAATATGAGCCAGCTGTTCTCCAAATATTCAATGTAATTCTTGATCGTATTTACGCTGCCCAGGCGGAACTGCTCCTTGAGCTTATTGAAAGAAACCTGGTTGGTGGGATTACTCATCAGATAGAACGCCAGCTCTTTCAACGCCCGCACTTCCTCGATGCGGTAGCGCGTGGCAATGTCGCGATAAAGGATATCGTCATACAACGTACGCAGCAGCGGTAGTTCTGGGTACTTCAGCGGCTCAGGTATGCCGCCCAGGCGCAGGTACTCATTGAGAGCCTGTTGCAGATTGGCTGTTTCCACTGTTGTCAGATGTGTCAGATCGGGGATGGTGTACCCTCTGAAGAGCATGTACTCACCGAAAGAAAAAGGAAAAAGTTCTACCGGCACGTAACGTCCGGTCAGGCGTGTACCCAGGTCGCGGCTGAGAAGTGAAGCATTGGAACCGGTAATGAAGAATTTAATCCCCTGGTCCATGAAGCGGCGCACGAAGTGCTCCCAGCCGGTGACATTTTGAACCTCATCGATGATAAACACCTTGCGCTCGCCAAAGAGTTCCACCAATGCCTGGTAGAGGTCGTTAGCATCCTCTGCCTGAAACCCCAGAAAACGGTCGTCTTCGAAGTTTACATAGTAAAAGCGTTCTTCGCCTAAACGATGCGCGAACTGCGCCAGCAGTGTGGATTTTCCCGCCCTCCTCAACCCAGAAATGACCACAGCATGCGGCAGGGGGGCAGCGCGCTCAATTTCACCCAATTGCCTTCGCTCTATCCCGGTCTCGCCCTGCCAGAAAGCCTGCTGCTGTTCCAGCAACATCGCTTTGATCTGGTCCTTGGACCATCTGGATTTCCAATTGTTTTCATTCATAATGAAATAATACACCAATTTGTTTTCATTGTCAATGAAAACTATTAGGTGTATGAATGAGCCGTTCCCGTAGAAAAGGACGACTCCTTGTCGCGACCATCTTTCTCATCTATACCCCGCGCCGCAGCCAGCTCCCAGCGATGGGATAAAAAATGGGGAACGACGGGCCAATTCCCTTTTACCGCTGGATTTTACTGGTTTCATCCCTCCCCTCATATGCAACGATGGTAATCCCATCTTTGCTGAGGGTGCCATCATATTCGCTGCTGGCGCCAGACGAAACCCAGCCATCCATGACAAAAGGAAGATCCCGGTCGGCGGAAATCCACTCACCGTTGTAGCGTCGGGCCACGTGCGTGTGTGTGCCGGTGGTATGGCCCCCCTCACAAGATGGGTGACCGATCCGGTCGCCAGCGTACAAATAGGCGCCCGGCTCGACCCGGTCACGGGTTTCGATATGCATGTAGAAAACAACCCAGCCGGTTTGCTCAAGCCCATCGGCAGGCGCACCATTGATGTCAATATCTTGAATGACCTGGCCCAATTCCGCCCGCACAACCGGCCCATCACCCATGGCTGCCACCCAGGCATTGCTTGTCACACAACCCACCTGGTTGCCAGGAGGGGCAAAATCCAAAGCCGCCCAGGGTGAGTTTTCTCCCCAGGCAGTGTGCGGGCCGCCGGTGAAGTTCCAAACTTCTCCGATTTCAAACGGGAGCTGCAAAATGGGCTGGGTGAGCCCCGCCGGGATCAGGGGTTCAACGGCGCGGCTGAAGGGGAAACCGAACAAGGTATTGTAGGTTGCATAGACCCCATTTTCAGAAACAGCCTCTTCCCACTCGGCCTGCCCCTTAATCAACGCAAACATCTGCTGGACGGCTGCTGTTCCGGCATTGATGGCCGGCGAAATGGGGATAATGGTCTCATCTGCCAGCCTCCAGGTGTTCTCGCCGTTGACCCGCCATAAATAATAACCCCGGTTGAGGGTATCTGCCGCCCAGGAAAGCTGGTAATACAGGCCTTTCCAGCCGGCTTTCTCAAACCCAACCGGGTATTGCAGGGTCTTAGTGTCTGGTATAGGTTGGGTGACCCAGCCGCTCTGGTACTCGAGTACTGCCAGGAGCAAGCGCGGGTTGGCCGAATATTCTTCCGCCACGCGCTGTACGATCTGGGAGCTGGTCAGCTTTTGGTCTTCAACCCATTCAGCGTAATCAGCCAGGTATCCGTTCTGGTCTGCGATGAAGCGCCCCACATCGAAATCGACGCTGCCGGGGCTGTAGACTGCTTCTGAATCAGGGATTATTTTAAAAGCTGGCCCGCTGGGAGATGGCGGGTGGACTGGAATGGTCAATTTCTGTCCCACCTGCATTGCCGCCGGATTCACTCCATTTTCTTTGACAATTTCGGCGATCGTAACATCGAAATTTTGGGCAATCTTGCCCATTGTATCGCCGCCCTGGACCGTATATTCCACCGGTTCAGTGCGTATCTCTGGCAGGTTGTGCGGCGCATCTGGGGTTGGAGATGCAAAGGGATTGACGGCTGTGGGCAGTTCAGGCATGAGCTCAACCGGGGTATCGACTGCTGGTGGCAGCGGTGCAACAGGCGTCGCTGTGGCCTGCACCGGGGCGGCTGGTGTTGGCGTGTTCCAGGAGGCGCCGTCTGGCGTTGCTGCGGACTGCACCGGGGCGGCAGGTGTTGGCGTGTTCCAGGGTGCGCCAGTTAAAATGGTGCAGGCGCACAGGGTTAAGACCAGGATGGCGATCATGAAGCCGTATTTAATATAAGTGGGGGTAATCTGTGAGCGCATAGGTCTGATTGCTGACAGGTATTATATAGTAATTTGCCTTGATGTGATGTTATTTGAAGCGCGGGTCTGATTTTCGAGTTTAACCCTGTCCTTTCACCCGTTTAGGCGATCCTGCTCGAACGTTATTTATGGATTCAAAATCAAGTAGCCCTGGGGTGCCTGGATCGCCCGTACCCGTAACTTACTGACCTTGCGCGAAGTAGCAGAGGGGCAAGTGTCCACCCTGAAACGGACCGCTGTGAGTGGCTCGCCGGGCAGCCCGTCGCCGAGGGGAAATTTGCCCGGCCTGGCAGCTCATGCCATCAGAATGATGATATTCAGCGGAATTCTCGGCCGTTGCCTGGACAAAAAGTTAGGCTGCGCCGCGCTCAGTCTGCATTCAGGTGATGAGCCAGGATGAGATATTTGGCGTGAGACCACAGCAGGGGCGTGGCAATCTCGCCCCAGCGGGCGCACCAGTGCGGGTAGTAGGATGGATCATTGAGGTGATTGGGCACCTGTTCCGGCAGCCAGCCGGTTTCTTCGCCGGCCTGCGATTCGATCCATTCCAGGCAGGCACGTGCTTTGGCGCTGGCATCAAGACCGGGATTCACCCGTTGCAGCTCGCAGTAATACCAGCCCAGCCAGGCTGTAAGCAGCAGCCACTCGCCGCCGCCATAATAGGTATCTGCTGCGTAGCGGTGCAGCCCACCGCCCTGGCGCAGTGTCGCTTCGACCTGCCGGACGGTAGCCAGCATCCTTTCGTCGTCAACCGGCACCACCTGGTAAGGGACTGCCAGGCCAAGCAGGCTGGCATCCACGCTTTCCTGCCCCGGGAATTTCACAAAATGACCACTTGAGGCCGCGTTCTTCATCAGGTGGGCATGGATCGCCTGCAGGGTTGCGCGGTGATCCCGGCCGCTGAGGTGTGCATGTGCTCTCAGTCCGGCGTAGATCGCTGCCAGGGTGTACGCGTGGATAAGGTCTGGAATTTCTTCCCAACAGTCATAGCAGGGCTGCTCCCACAACGCTGTCAGGTAATCAGCCACCAGGTCGGCAGCCTGGCTCCACGTGGGCGGCATCCCGCGTTGGCTGTGGATGCGAAGGTGCTGCTCGAGTGCCCAGAGCCAGGTGCCGAATCCATCCAATTGGAAATTAGGCCATTCGTCGCTGCCCGCGCGCCCGTCAGCCGGGTAGCGCGTCCGCAGCAGGTTAGCTTCGTCAAAAGGTTGTCCTTTGCGCAGGAGTTCCAGCCCGGCGCGCACGGAAGCGGCGGAAGCGTTTACCCTTGCAGCAGCCCAATGGTGAAAACGCCGGGCGCTCTCAGCCTCGCCCGCCAGGTCCATCGCATACGCAGTGAAGGCCCCATCCCGAAACCAGGTGTAGTTGTAAGTGGGAAAATTCGGACAGGCCAGATAGGCCCCGCTGGACGTCTGATTCTCGCGGATGATCTCGATGCTCTTTCGGACCAGGTCATTCATCGATGGTCACACCCGCGAGCAAATTGATCTGGGGCAGGCGGAATTCCAGCCAGCCATTTTGATAGCTGAATTCCAGTGATTGCGCTGGCCGTTGGGGTTCTTCCGGGCAATACCATAGCACTCGCCTCGCAGGGCGCCCCAACTGGAAGCGGAAGGCCGGGTTGTTCACCCGTGCTGGCATCGGGTGGGCTTCATCCCAGCGCGGGTTGCCTCCCAGCCCACTCAAATTGACCATGACAATCGTGCGCTGCCCGGCT
>JAJZSS010000099.1 GCA_021849525.1 Chloroflexota bacterium | reverse complement strand
CTTTCCAGCTTTCTGCCATAGCCCGTCTGGCGCGATGTAATCTGCTTTTAATTGCGGGAATTGTTAAGGACAGGGTCTGGCTAATTTCATCATATGAATAATCGTACCAATAATATAAAACTACAACGGCACGATCGGTAGAGTCTAAAGTTTGGAGCAAGCTGCGAACCCGCTCCCGTTCCTGTTTATTGCCCAGCTTGGCCTCCATACCCGGCGAGTGATCCGGAAGATCAGGAACTGGCAGGTCCTCAATTGAAATAACCGGATAGCGCCGCCGCCGCATCTGGTCAATGCAATAGTGGGCCGCGATCGACAACAGCCAGGTAATAAATGATCGGCTCGAATCATAGCGCCGCAGCGATCGATAAGCCCTTAAGAATGTCTCCTGAGATGCATCCTCAGCATCTTCAGCTGTGCCGAGCATTCGATAACAAAGATTAAACACAGGTCGTTGGTACAATTCAACCAATTGAGCAAAAGCCTGCGGATCACCTTTAAGTGCCTGGTCCAGCCAGAGCGACTCGTTTGCGCTCACATTGTTGCTCCTGTTCATCTCCAAACATAGATCGTCACCTATATTTGGGTATATCTGACTCGGTATGATCTACGCAATAGTATTGGGTTGGTTGCAGAAAGGGGCTGAAGAGTTCGATGTTACAGCAGTATTAATGTCTTACCTGAATCAACTTTTGTGGTCCAGTGGCAAAAAGCCTTCACCCCAGGCTTCATGCGCCTGCCCAACGACCATAAAAGCGCGCGGATCCGCTTCGCGAACCAATGCTTTTATCTGAGGAATCTCAGATCTACTGACCACACAATACAACACAGTGCGCTCCTCTCCCGTATAACCTCCCCGTGCGCTCAGCTGTGTTACCCCCCTCTCCATATCATATAAGATGATCTGCATGATCTCGTCAGGTTTGGATGTAACGATTAAAGCTGTCCGTACTACATTGGGGCCTTCAGCAATCGCTTCTGCTGCCATACCTGAAACGTAGAGAATCACCAGGGCATATAAAGCATTTTCCCAGCTGAAAGACAATCCTGCCAGCAGAATTACCAGGGAGTCAGTGATGAAGTAACTCTGGGAAATGGAGATACCGCGCCAGCGATTCAAAATTCGAGCCAAAATATCGCTGCCCCCGCTTGTCCCTCGCCCGCGGTACACCAGACCATAGCCAATCCCACTCACCACCCCACCGTACAACGCATTCAAGACCAGATCCGGGGTCAGACCGGTGGGAGGTAATAAATAGACCAGCAGATCTGTAAAGATCGAAAAAGCGATGACCGCGAACGCCGTCCGGATAGCAAACCGGATTCCACCGAGATGGCGCCAACCCAGGATGAAAAGGGGCACATTTCCAAAAAACACCGTGAGGCCGATCGGAAAACCCGTAAAGTGGTTGAGCAGTTGCGCCAGACCGCTTACACCTCCGCTGACCAGGTTTGTGGGTACTAAAAATAATCGCAGCGCCAGAGCCTGGAGTAATGCTCCGGCCGCAATAAAGCTGAAGTCTTTTAGATCTTCCAGCATCCAGCGCGGTTTATAGGCTTGCAACGCCTGCTTGAAGGATTGTCCGACAGTCATCACTTCTCCGGCAACTTCTTAGCTCTCGGTTTCCAGTCCATCCATTAATTTCTCGCCTGCCAGAACTTCGAGCACTCCGATGACTGCGGAATTATCAAGCTCTGGCATGTCCATTTCCAACATTGCATTGTAAAGCTGGGCATGGACAGCCGTCGCAGGTACGGGCATACCATACTCTCGCGCGGTATCCAGTACTATCCCCAGATCTTTGGCTTGCATATAGGCTTTAAAGCCAGGGTTGCGGTTGCCAGTAAACAAACGCTGCGGTTTGACATCCAGGGTCCAGCATTGCGCTGCGCCACCCCGAATGGCCTCGACGACTTTACGCGGGTCTGCGCCGGCTTTCTTGGCAAATAGAAGCAGCTCTGCCATTGCCACCATCTGCGCAGCCACCATAATCTGGTTGGCAGCCTTGGCAATTTGCCCACTGCCGCTCTCGCCGACATGGGTAATCTTTTTCCCCATCGCTTCCAATACAGGGCGAACGCGGTTTAGTGCTTCTTCTGGTCCACCTACCATGATCGTTAACGTCCCATCCCGCGCTCCGATATCACCTCCACTGACCGGGGCATCCAGGCATACCACCCCTTTATCAGCTAAAACTCTGCTGATCAAACGCGCGGAGGCAGGCTTAATCGTGGAGTTATCGACGTGAATCAAGCCGGCATGCGAACCCTCGATAATTCCCCGCTGGCTTAAGACAACCTGTTCAACATCCGGAGAATCTGGCAGGTTTGTGAACACCGCATCTACCTGGGCAGCAACTTCGGCTGGCGATGCAGCGCTTCTGGCGCCCTCGGCAACCAGCTCATCAACTGCCTGGCGGCTGCGATTATATACAACCAGTGGAAATCCTGCTTTCAGAATGTTACGGGCGATCGATTTTCCCATCAACCCCAGGCCAATGTAACCTACGGTTTGAACTGTAAACATTTTTTCTCCTGCGTATTACGAATATTCAAACACCTTATTCAATGGGTGAGAGTTAATTTTAGGTCCGGGACTATCCAATTACTTACCAAGAAGGTCCAACTGGGGTCCTTGAGGTGTGTCTTTCACCTGCCAACCAAGCTCAGCTATCTGCTGGCGAAGAATATCAGACCGCGACCAATCTTTATCAACCCGCGCCTGCTGGCGCTCTGCCAACAAATCCAGCACCTGCTGCGATGGCGATACCACTGGCTCATTTCGGAGTTGTTTTTTTGCGTCCAATGCCTTTTGCCAGACTTGTGGGGGCAACCCTTCTCCTGGAGGGGGTATGATCATGGGGCAGCACTCCGCCAGTGCAAACCGGTCACCATTGGAATATTGATGAATATGACCCTGACGCCGGCTGGCCACGTGATCCAGGCTGGTTCCCTCAAGGTCAGCTTCAATATCCAGTTCCAGCTCATGTTCATGCCCGGTATGGATCAACGTCACACCGCCCAGCCCGATCACCTGGGCAGTACTCTCATCCGGTTCCAGGATCAAAGCTGTTTTCTCGTCGATCCCCATGACAGTAAGATCGGGCGGCAACATTTCCATCAACTGGGAAAAACGGGACTGACCCATAAAACAGCGGCTGGTATCCAGCTCATCTCCACCATCTGTATTATTCCAGTGCGGGATGAACACCAGGGGAAAGCCGTAGGGTCCAAAGAAATCCAGACCTTTTTTCCAATGCAAGTCTTCGCCAACTTTATAAATTTCATATACCGGCAGCGCAAAAACCGAAAAAGCGATGCTGGCGGCGCTGGCCAACACCAGTGTGGCTCCAAGGCGTTGGCGCGCCATTATCGTCTGCCAGGCCAGGCTATCCTGGAGCTGGCGAACCGTATAGGTAGGGCTGCCCGGTCCCATAAAGATCAGATCGGCATCCAATAGTGGGGCGATGATTTGGGGATCATCCGGGCTAAATTGCGTCCCACGCTTGCGAGCCGGCACAATGCTGATCTGCGGTGAATAATTCTGCAAACGATGCTGGATAAACTCAGCCACTCTCCCAATGACTTGAGCCGAGTTCAGCTCAAATCCTGCTGGAGTCTCGAGAAGGGCAATCTTGGGGTTGGGTGGGAGCTTACGGAATAGATAATCGAATACTTTTCTCCCACTGGGCGATGTTTCTCCCGAGCCAAAGAAAACCAGGCTGCCGGGTGTATGCTTTTCTGTGTCTTTTACCATGAGCTCTTTTAATCCTGATAGCGACTGCGAATATTGGGCACCAGGTATTCACCAAACGAGCGTTCCAGATCATAATCCGGCTTCCAGCCCCAATCTCTCTGTGCATCATGATCATTAAGGCCTGCCGGCCAGCTATCCACGATTCCCTGGCGTTTGAGATCAGGATCGAAGCTGATTTGTGCACCGGGGAAAGCCCGAACGACCTGGTCACGAAATTCAGCCGCGGTCAGGCTGAAGCTGGTGACATTATAGACTGTCCGGGAAAGCCCGGAGGCCGGTGCAGCCGCTAATCCAAGCAACGCTTTTACAGCATCGGGCATTGCCATAAACGGAATGATCGTATCCTCGCGCACAAAACAAGCATACGCCTCATCCTTGGCAGCGGCATGCAGCATTTCCGGACCGTAATCGCTCGTTCCGCCGCTGGGGACGGTGAAAGCACTGATCAAACCCGGAAAGCGCACGGAGCGAAAATCGAGCATGACCGGCTTCTCAGCCGCAAGCTGGCGGAAATTGTGGCTGTAATAAGTGCCCAGGAGCTCGCAGTACAATTTGTTACATCCATACATCGTGGTTGGATAATTCCACTCCCACTCCCGCACGTGCGGAAATTTCGCCTTGGTCTCCAGATCTGGCATACCATACGCTGCGATCGAGCTGGGAAAGATAAATTGCACTGGTTCACCCCGCCACAGCGATTGTTCTGAAGCCAGCTTGAGCAGTCCGAGGGTACCTTCTACGTTCACCTTATGCGCCGCCTCTGGGGTAAATTCCGCCCGTGTAGATAGCAGCGCAGCCAGATGGTAAATTGTCGCAATTTCATATTCGCTAACCAAACGCGCCAACAAAGCCTGGTCCAGCAAGTCGCCCTGCACGTGCGTAACCATCTGGGAAATTTCAGGAGGCAAAGGCCGGATATCCAGGGTGATGACCTGATTGGTGGCGCTTTGTGCCAGGCTGCGGATCAATGCATCTCCAATTTCACCGGCCGCGCCGGTGATCAGAATGCTCTTCTTTCGCATTATGCTCTCCTCATTAGGTACCTGGATAGTTGTTTGGCGAGCTTTTACGCACCCGCCAGTTTATGCTAGAATGAACTCTGCCTGGCATGGGAGAATCCCTCTCAGGCTGTTTTGCAGGTTGATTTTAACATCACCTAACCTTCGCGGATAGAGACACCTTTTCGAACTGATTATAATGAGGCCGCATCAGCGCACAATTCCAGTAATCGAACGCCTTCTCCTGCCAGCCTGCATTATTCTGTTGGCAGCGACCCTCGCCTCATGCCTCGCTCCCCCTACACCCCTGCCTCCCTTACCTACTCCAACACCCCTCCCCCCGACTCACACACCAACCGCGACGATCGTCTGGTTCCCCCCCACAGCAACCCTCACGCCGCCCTCAGTGCAGGATTTTGCCAGTCCTACCCCGGATCTGCGCCCAGCGTATGGACCAATAGTCCTCAGCGAGGATTTCAGCGATCCGGACCACTGGACTCTCGGACGGGCAGGGGGATTGAGTGCCGCCCTGGGCAAATCCGAATTAACCCTGGCAATCTCCGACCCCCGCGGTTATTTATACAGCCTGTTTCGCCAGGAAGTTCCCAGCGATTTCTATGCCGAGATTACTGCCGCTCCCAGCCTGTGTAAAGATAACGACACGTACGGTCTGCTGTTGAGGGTGGCAACCAGCCTGGAGTATTATCGCTTTTCTATCTCCTGCAATGGTGAAGCCCGGCTGGATAAATTCTATAACTGGACAGCTTCCTCTCCACAACCATTAACCCCCAGCGGAGCTATTCCACCAGGTGCACCCAGCGTAACCCGCCTGGCAGTTCTGGCGCGGGGTAAAGAAATCAGCTATTATGCCAATGGAGAATTCTTATTCACCGTGCGCGATCCGAATTTGCTGAACGGCACCATCGGCGTCTTTGCTCGTTCTGCCGGCGACAACGCGGTCACGGTTAGCTTTTCGGATCTGCAAATTTACTCCGCCTACCCTTAACCTATGGCAAAACGCCCCTACCACAATCGTCTGAATGATCTCGAACCTAAAACCTGGCTGAAATTCCAGAAATCTTGGTTTCTGCACAATCCTCCCCGGCGCCGTAAGGACGTTATGCGCCATCCAGGAAAATTTCCCGAGACCCTTGCCCAGGAGTTTATCGAATTCTTCACCAAACAGGGTCAAATTGTGCTTGATCCGATGGTGGGTACAGGGAGCACCCTGGTGGGGGCATTGCGCAGTGGAAGGCACAGTTATGGCGTAGAGCTGAATCCAGAATATGCCAGTCTCGCCCGGCAGGTGATAGATGAAGAACGGGAGACCCTTGGAGAATTATCGGGTGGTTTGACTGCGGAAGTCATCACCGGAGATGCTGCCCAGATTCCGTCCATCATCAAGGATTACGCTATCCCATCGATTGATTATGTCCTGACCTCCCCACCTTATTGGGATATGCTGCATGCACCAGGATCAAACACCCAACACAATCGCCGGAAAGATGAGTCCCTGGATGTCTATTATTCAGACGATCCGCATGACCTGGGTAATGTCAGCGACTACAACGAATTTCTTAGCTGTCTCACCGCCATATACGCAGGTCTGAAACCGCACCTGAGATCAGGCGCGTATCTGACGATCATTGTCAAGAACATCAAAAAAGGCGGTGTGGTTTACCCTCTGAGAT
>JAJZSS010000098.1 GCA_021849525.1 Chloroflexota bacterium | reverse complement strand
AAGACTTGATTAACGGCTCTTGAGCACCTTCCTCGAGCTGGTCTAATATTTGTTTTATCCGCGCCTGGTCCACCTGAAGGACTTTTCTCATGAAATTGTATGCGCGGCAAAAATAAAAATAGATGGTGCTTTCCAACAAAGGATTGCCAATTGCCTGGGCTTCCTGCACTAAATTCTCAAATGGTTGATCTGCATTCTGTAAAGCTTGTCCCCTTAGATCGAGTAAAGATAAAACCATGGAAGCAATAATTCGAATCGATTTTAACCCACGTTGAGTAGCTTCCTGTACGATCTCAGCAGCAAGCGCCGGTAATTCTTCATCCTGGGCGCTTTCATATAACACGAATAATTTGGATAATTTCCCCAGTATGGTTTCCAGGACAAACCCCTGATCTGAAACCAATTGGATTGTCTGATCGAGATTCGCCAGCCCAGCTTGGGTTTTACTAATTAAGGATTGTGAAAAACTCACCCGGTATGATAGAACGTGATCGGCGAAAGGATTTCGATTGGCTTCGGCGCCCGACTGATAATACTTGAAGGCTTCTTCATAATCCTGTAGCCAGCTAAAAATATCACCTATGATCGAATTTCCGATTGCGATCATCTCGGAGTGATTTTGCTCAATTCCCAATTGAATCATCTGGCGAGCATTAATTAATGCAGAGTCTAAATTGCCGGTTTCGATATCTATCCTGGCTGCATGGCTGTAGAGGTAACCCAGCAATCGCCATGCCTGGATCGTTTCCGCCAGTTCAATTCCAGCTTCACAATTTTGTCTGGCGATCTGATAATTGCCTAGGTAAAAGTGGGCGTGCGTAATTCCACTATATGCCGAAACCTGTCCATAAGGATCCCGGATCATCTGATAATATTTTTGGGCATTTATGGCATAAGAAAGGCTTTTGGAGGGCCAACCGGTGATCATGCTCAACATTGCAAGCTGTTTGTAGGTGTTAGCAATCGATTGAAGGTACCGAGGATCTTTATCGTCGACAGGTTGTTCTAATGCAGAGTGCAAGGCGATATCCGCTTCTGAAAAGCGGTTGAGCAAATATAAATAAAGCCCACGCCGGGTATACATCTGGATCATCGCCAGCCCATATCCTGTGCGCGTGATAAACTTTTCTGCCTGAAGGTTACTGGCTAAAGCTGACTCAAATTTTTTCTCAAGCATATAACCGTCGCTAAGGGTTTCATGGGCGGCGCCGATCAATAAATCACTGCGTCTTTCATAACCGATATCCAACAAGGCTTTTGAGATCTGCTGGACTAATTCTAATTTTTCAGTCTCATAAGCGATTTTTGCCCACTCAATGTAAAAGTCGTAAACTTGCCGGGTAGAGACGTCTGAAGCCAACCTTAGTTGGCGTTCAGCGCGCTCCAGGTATTCCAGGGCAGTGGTAACCAAATTAGCTCTACGTGTTTGTTGCGCAGCCAAAATCCAAAATTGGAACGCGTTCGTCGCATCATTTGATTTTTCATAATGTTCAGCCATGAGTCCCGGGTGGTTATACGGCAGTACCGGATCTCTGGAAAGCGCTTCAGCAATTTTGCGATGTACCCAGCGCTGGCGCAGGTCGGGTATTTCTGCCAGGACCACTTCCCGAAATTTGCCATGCACGAACCGAAAACGGGGTTCACCGACTTTGTGCTCGAGTGGTTCGATCAATGAACGTTCGGTGAGCTGGTCGAGGTATCTGGCAAATTGATCTAATTTTAAGTCGCTGGCATCCTGGATTACAGCAGGATCGAATTCAGTGCCATAGATCGCGGCTATTTCTAAGATAATTCGCTCAGGCTGGCTTAAACTCTCCAGGCGTTGCTGGATGAGCTTGATGATTTTTTCCGGTACCGGGATCGACGCGATCTGTTCGCTCGTTGGATCGATACCGCGCTCAAGGATTGTTCTTATAGATTCTAGAATATAAAGGGGATTGCCTCCGCTGTCCTTGTGTATTTGACCGACCAAGGCTTCGGTTGGAGTACGTGTCAGTAAATTGCTGATTAATCCGCCAGTTTCTTCAAGGGTGAGACCTGTTAATTCCAACACAGACGAACGCGGCGACTTGCGAAAATAATCTTCAAGCACTCCCACCTGAGGCTTCGATTCATTTATACGGGCACTCATTAAGATAACACTTCGCTCGGAAAAAGGTGGGCGTTCCAGAAGATAGGCAAGCAAGGCAAAAGTAGCATCGTCCGCCCAATGTAAATCTTCAATACATATCAGAAGTTTTTGTCGTTGAGCGATAGCCCACAAGCCCTGGCGGATAGCTTCAAAAATAACTGAGTGACTGACTTGCGATTGTTCGAAATGAGTATTGCCATAGAAGTGGCGGAGTTCAGGGCGTAACTCTAATAATTCCGGGAATAATCCTGCCAATTGCGCGGCCCAGGGCGCCGGAACAGCAAGCCAATCGCTGTCATCGAAATGGGCTCGGATCAATTCGATAACCGGCTGAAGCTCGAGATGGCTTTCGGCTGAGCGACAGGTAACCGTCAGCAAACGGGCTGATGGAGCCGCCTGGCTCGTGAAATGCTCGAGCAGGCGCGTTTTACCCTGACCTGACTCGCCTAAGATTAATGCTCCGCCGCCTTTGTAAAACCTTTGCCATAACTGGTCCAGGACTGCCTGGCGACCCACAAAGGGAACTTTTATTGTGGAATGCAAATTCCAACGCGGTCGAACAGACTGACCGCGATCGACCGGCGTTTCCCCATTGATTTGGTGAATAATTTCCAGTAAATTTTGATCGGTTACGAGTTCCTTATCTTCAAGAACGTGGATATGCTGTTGGTAATGCTCTCGGGCCTGGATTGAACGGCCCATACTGAGCATAGCGCGCAAGATAATGTAATGAAATTCCACCCGAGTATTGTCAATTGCCAATCCCTGGCGGGCGTAATATTGGCTTTCTTCGAGATTCGTTGAAGCCAGCGCGTGAAATGAAACGCGCTCCAAAAGATTAAGATAGGTTTGCTCCAGCTGGTAAGACTCATTCGTCATCCAGTCTTCTAACTCGACGGAGCCAGTCATGGTTGTACCAGCCATCCATCTGGGACTGCGCCAGAGAGAGAGTGCCTTTGTAATTTTCAGGTAGATCGGTTGGGGCAAAGGTTGGTCGACTGGTATACGGTTGGCAACTGGAAGGAGTGGATTGACCAGGTCGTTAAACTCATCCCGATCCACATAGACTGATTCAAAATCAAGCCCAACAAGATCGGATCCTGTTAAAATCCAATTCGGATTTGCCAGAGACCCTCGTAAGCGGCTGATAGTCTCGCGTAATCGCTTGCGAGCAGCCTCGTCCGGTAGATCCCCCCAGAAGAGAAATGCTAACTCATCACGCATAAGCATGCCCTTGCGGCATGCCAGATAAAACAACAAATTGCGGGTGCTTCGCCGTGTTATGCGCAGAGGCTGGCCCCCCTGGTAAATTTCTGGAGGACCAAGCATCAGAATGCTCAAATTGTGCAAAGCCCAACCTGCCTTCGTAGAACGAGAGTTTTCGCTATCAATGCAATAAACACTTACTCCGGTTTATTTATTGTACCAGAGCATCTCGTTTCGTTTACGAGACTCAGGCAGAGGTTGGGGATTTTAATTTGGAACGCTGAGGGACAGATAGGCGCATTTCACGAGCTGAACGGAGGGTATTATCGCTTATCTGCCCCATCATCTGGGCCAATTCCGATAGGCGACCATCCTCACTCAGTTGAGAGACGTGGGTTGTTGTGCGGCCTTGATCCTGGGCTTTTTCAACCCGGAAATGGGCTTCTCCATAAGCTGCCAATTGAGGAAGATGTGTGATGCACAATACCTGGTGCTGCTCAGCCAGCTGCCAGAGCTTCTTTCCGACCACCGCGCCCACTCGCCCACCGATTCCCTGGTCGATTTCATCGAACACCAGGGTTGGGACCTGGTCTGCCTGGGCTAAAACATTTTTAAGGGCAAGCATGAGGCGTGAGGTCTCGCCACCGGAGGCAATCTTGACCAGGGGTTTGAATCCTTCGCCTGGATTAGGGGCGATCAGAAATTCGATGCGCTCAATTCCGGAAGCGTCAAAGCCAGTTTGCCCGCCGCCAGGGAGCAGCGCAAAGGGGGCATCGGCGATGGGTTGGAATTCAACTTGAAAACGAGCGCCGGGCATTTGTAAATCTACCAGCTCATTTTCTATCTCTTTCGCCATCCGTTCGGCCGCGAAACGGCGGGTCCTGGCGAGGGCTGAACCTGCCTCGCCGAGCTGGACAAGAAGCTGGTTGAGCTGACTATCGATCTCCTCGATCCGTTCGCTGGCATGCGTGATCTCATCCAGGTCTTGTTTCGCCTGGGTTGCAAAATCAAGTACCGCCTCGATCGTTGCACCGTATTTCCGTTTTAGATTGTGCAATAAATCCAGGCGTTCTTCCACCTGATCGAGCCGGCGTGGATTGAACTCAATCGCGTCCTGGTATAAACGGAGTGCGGAAGTGATTTCCGCCAGGCTTTCGACCAGTGTCTGCGCCTGGCTGGTCAGCTCATCCTGGGAAGGATCCAGACGGGCCAGATTGACCAACGCAGCTACGACCTGACCGATAAGGTCACTGACGGCTGGTGTCTCAGGCTCCCCTTCCTCCAGAATCTGAAGTGCTTGCTGGCTTAATGTTGCCAGGTTTTCGGCATTTGCCAGGCGGTTGCGTTCTTCCTGCAGCTCGCTTTCTTCGTTCAGGTGCAGGCGAGCAGATTCGATTTCATTGATCTGATAATTGAGCAAATCAGATCGACGAGCAGCATCCTTTTCGGCGGCTTGTAAATGTTCCAGTTCACGTTGGAGCGTAAGGATTTTTTGGTAAGTTGTGCGGTAGGCTTCTAACAGGTTTTCAATTGGTTTAGAAGTATCTTGATCCATAGCATGGATGCCGCGGGCGTAGTTATCGAGCAAGCTTAGATGCTGCTTTACCCGTAAAAGGGATAGATGCTCCGACTGTCCATGCACGTCCACCAGGTATTCACCCAGCTCACGCAACAGGCTGGTGCTGGTTGTGCGGCCATTGATGCGGGCGATATTCCGACCAGTGGAGCGGATTTCACGAGCCAGGGTGACCGTATCTGGCTCGTCCAGCAATTCTTCTTGTTGGAGAAGTCCCTCGATTACAGCCTTATTCGTTTGGGGGATTCTAAATGTAGCTTCCAGATTGGCGCGCTCTGCTCCCGATCGGACCATCGTGGTATCTACTCTCCCCCCCAGCAGAACTTCCACAGCATCAATGATGATAGATTTTCCCGCGCCAGTTTCACCTGTAAATATATTGAGGGTGGGGATGAATTGGAGCTCTAATTCATCGATGATCGCGAAATTAGTAATATGTAGCTCTTTAAGCATAGTTCTATTTGGCAGCCTATTGAATGCGAATTCCAGAAAGCCGATAATAGATCGTGGAAATTACACCAAAAGCGTATATCCCATACCACACAAGACGGATCAAAGAACCGAATCCACCACCCATAATAGCGTTCAAAAGGAGGGGGAAAAGAGGTATTAAACACCCCACAGCGGCTGCAACAGTAGTACTGATAAACAGGCTTCGTGAACGCCTGCGTTGGGTAATGCGCCGCACGGCTTCAGCAGCCAATGACCCAATGATGGGTCCAAGAAATAAGGCGAAAAATCCAATCCGTGGGACAACCAAACTGCCAATAAAACCCAGCAAACCGGCAATCAGGATTGCGATAGGGTAATCGTGCCAGACTGCGGTATTAAAAATTCGCTGCTGGCCGCGGACACATTCTTTGCAGCGATAGCCGGTAGGGGTCTGGACTGCACAGCGGGGGCAAATTGGCTTTTCACAGCGATTGCAGCGCAGGGTGGTTTCGGTATCGGGATGGTTTGCACACACTAATATGGGTGTTGAATTGGTCATCGTGAATTACCCGTGGATGGATTTTGGCTCATATGAGGCGTTAAATAGCGGTAAAAATATCCTGGATCTTGAAAGCGGACAAATTGAACGGTATGTTCGCTGGCGCGAGCTTCAACCCGATCGCCCTGGAGAACGGTCATTGGAGGTTGTCCATCGACGCTGCAAACAGCCTGGTGTTCGGAAATAACAGTGATGCCGATGGTCGAACCTTCTGCGAGAACGATGGCGCGTTCTACCGATAAATGCGGAGCAACGGGTACCAGCAAGATATTCCGGAGCTCAGGGGGTAAGATCGGGCCGCCTGCTGCCAAGGCGTAGGCCGTTGATCCGGTTGCCGTTGAGGCAATTAATGCATCCGCTACATAGGTGGTCAGGAAACGTCCGTCCAGATAAGCGGCTAGATGGACCGGGCGCAAGGACTCGCCCCGCCCGACGGCTACTTCGTTGAGAGCATCCCATGCTCCTAGGAGTGTTTCACCCCGCCAATGTTCGGTGACGAGCATCATGCGCTGTTCCAGCCAGTAATCACCGCTCTTCAGACGAGG
>JAJZSS010000097.1 GCA_021849525.1 Chloroflexota bacterium | reverse complement strand
GCCTTGCTAGACCCTGCCCAGGCCCAGCAATCCGGCGCACCTCGCCTGCACGACGAGCCAGAATATGTCAACTTTGCCGATTCGGACCCCAGCCAGAACCTGGCGGCCCGCATCCATATTGATATCGGGGACGTCGAAAAAGGACTGGCAGAGGCGGACCAGATTTTTGAGGCGGAGTATGAAGTCCCCAAAGTCCAGCAAGCCCATATCGAGCCGCATGTCGTGGTTACTTTTTGGGATGAAGATGACCGGTTGGTGATCCGAACCAGCACCCAGGTCCCCTTCCACGTCCGGCGCCAGCTTTCGCCCGTTTTGGGTCTGCCAATCAAACGCATCCGGGTGATCAAGCCGCGCATTGGCGGCGGCTTTGGCGGCAAGCAAGAAGTAATGATCGAAGATGTCGCCGCCCACCTGACGATCGCCACGGGGAGACCGGTTTACTTTGAATATACCCGCGAGGAGGAGTTTATCGCCGCCCGCTCCCGCCACCCCATGCGTATCCGCATGGTCACCGGGGTAAAATTCGACGGGACGATCACAGCCAACGCCATGTACGCTTTGAGCGATACTGGCGCCTACGGCTGCCACGCCCTGACGGTGACCGGCAATACCGGGCATAAGTCGATGGCGCTGTATGTGGGCGATGGAGTCTACCGCCAATCCCCCAACATCCGCTTCTATGCCGATGTAGTCTATACCAACCATCCTCCATCCGGGGCATTTCGCGGCTATGGCGTTCCGCAGGGATTCTGGCCCGTAGAACGGCATATGGAAAAAATCGCCCGGGCTCTAGGGATAGATCCAATCGAATTTCGCCTTAAGAACGCCCTGCGCGCCGGCGAGCTCCATCCCTTCAGCACGGCATGGAGCGAAGGGCGCGAGCCGCGCCCCGAAACCATCCAGACCAACGGCCTGGAAGAATGCGTGCGCCAGGGCAGAGCCGTCATTGGCTGGGACCAGAAATTTAGCAACCTGGAGTGGCGGCAGATCACCAGACCGGATGGACAACCGCACCCTTACCTGCGGCGCGGCATCGGCGTTGCGATGGTCATGCAAGGCACGGCGATCCCCTACCTGGACATGGGCGGAGCCAGTATTAAGATGAATGAAGATGGCTCTTTCAATCTATTAATTGGAGCCACCGACCTGGGTACTGGCTCGGACACCGTCCTGGCTCAGATGGCTGCCGAAGTATTGGGCGTGCCCACCGAAGATATTGTGGTCTACTCCTCGGATACAGACTTCACTCCGTTCGATAAAGGCGCATACGCCTCCAGTACCACGTACATCTCGGGTACTGCAGTGGTGCGTGCCGCCCAGGTATGCGCGGAGCGCATCCGGGACCGGGCCGCGCGCCTGCTGAACGAACAGGCACCGGCAGGATCTCAACTTGTGGAGCCAAACGAGCTTATTCTAAAAAGCCGTAAAGCACATTCCCCGGATGGACGGTCGGTGACCATGGCCGAAATCGGCTACAATGCCATGCATCACGAATTACAGGAACAGATCATGGGCGTTGGATCGTATGTTTCACCGGTTGCTCCGCCCCCCTTCGCGGCTCAGTTTGCCGAAGTAACCGTGGATATTCAGACCGGGCAGCTGACCGTGGATCGTCTGGTCATGGCAGTGGATTCAGGCACGATCATCAACCCGATCACCGCTTCGGGGCAGATCGAAGGCGGGATGACCCAGGCTCTGGGGTATGCAGTGTGCGAGGAAATGCGGTATGATGATGCCGGGCAGGCGCGCGAGCGCAACTTCCGTGATTATCATATCTTCCAGTCCAACGAGATGCCCAACCTGGATACAATCTTTGTGGAAACCTTCGAGCCATCCCATCCATTTGGTGTGAAAGCGGTTGCGGAAATCCCAATGGACGGGGTTGCACCGGCGGTTGGGAATGCCGTGAAAGATGCCTGTGGGGTAGATATCGATACCAATCCATTGACCCCTGAAAAAATCTGGCGGGCGCTGCAGAAGTAATCCGTATTGTGCGTATAACGATCTCTATGCCATGGAGTAACACCTCGATATGAGTCCGATTTATGTGATTGGTCATGTTAACCCGGATACCGATTCGATTGCTTCGGCGATGGGTTATGCCTGGTTGTTGAGAGAGCGAGATGGAGTAGATGCAATCTCTGCTCGGGCGGGTGCTATCAACCCCCAGACTGCCTGGGTGCTTAAAAATCTGGGGATGGAACCACCATTGCTGCTCAATGATGCCTCCCCGCGGTTTGAAACAGTCGCCCGGCGGTTAGCGACCACTTCCCCCGACCAGCCTCTGCGCGAAGCCTGGAATATTGCATCCCGCACCTGGGGTGTCGCCCCGGTAGTCAACGAAGATGGAACACCCTTTGGGCTGGTAAATGGCAGCAGTATATTTTCCTATATCAACGGCCTGGTTGGAACCCACGCCAGCCGGCAGGAGATGCGCATCTCTGAAATCCTGGACGCGCCCTGCGAACAGGCCACCAACACGAA
Source organism: Chloroflexota bacterium (assembly GCA_021849525.1). GTDB lineage: Bacteria > Chloroflexota > Anaerolineae > Anaerolineales > UBA4823 > JAJZSS01. The sequence continues at coordinate 3,975 of JAJZSS010000097.1, read as the reverse complement.
AATCCCAAGATTCGTTTCCAGCAGCCGCATCCGGGATATGCTCAACCGGATATTACGCGACGAGTATGAAGATTTTCTGATTGTCGATGAAGCGGGTCAATATTTTGGTGTCTGTCGCCAGCGAGATGCGCTCAACCCACCCCGCATGCAGATTATCATGGTGGACCATAACGAACCCCGCCAGGCTTTGGGAGCCCTGGAAGAAGCCGAAGTTTTAGAAATCCTGGATCATCATCGACTGGGTAACTCCTCCACTCACACCCCGATCAAATTTACCGTGGATATTGTCGGCAGCACCAGCACCCTGGTCACTGAACGGATCGAAGAGGCGGGATTAAGCGCTCCACCCGCACTGGCAGGAATGCTCCTGGCCGGCTTACTCTCTGATACGTTGATCTTCACATCGCCAACCTGCACACCCCGCGACCAGGAAGCCGCCAACCGATTGGCGCGTTGGGCAATCGTCATCAACAGCCCCCTGCGTGGTGAGACGATCCAATCTTATGGCCAAAAGGTATTACGCGCGGGGACAGGCCTGGCAACCCGCAACCCTGAAGAGGTGGTCGGTACGGACTTGAAGCAGTACGAAGCTGGTGGCTTGCGTTTTGCCATTGCTCAGGTGGAAGTAACCGATTTATTACAACTGGACGAGCATCTGGAAGGCTTGAGTAAAGCCCTGGTGCAGTTGCGTGACCGGCGGGCATTGGATTTTGCGATGCTGATGGTTACCGACGTGGTCAGCGGCTCCAGCCGTCTGCTGCTTACTAACGAACCGCCGCTTCTCGGCGGTCTACCCTACCCGCGCCAATCCGATGGCACGCGCCTGGCGGAAGGCGTCGTCTCGCGTAAGAAACAGCTCTTGCCGGTTGTCCTGGGTTTATTGGAGGGTTAGGATGTCGTTTTATCAAGCCCTTGCAGAACTGGAAGCGAATAACCAGGCTGGCGCCTTGTGCACTATTATTAAAAGCCAGGGCTCAACCCCGCGCCATACCGGCAGCAAGATGCTTGTATACCCGGATGGACAGATTACTGGCACTATTGGCGGCGGAGAGCTTGAAAACCGGGTCATCCGCGCAGCCCAGGAGGCTATTATGGATGGCAAGCCGCGCCATCTGGAATACAGCATGGCTGATCCGGCGCGCGGCGACCCGGGCGTGTGTGGTGGGCAAGTGGAGGTATACGTGGAACCTATCCAACCTAAACCCACCCTGGTGGTCATCGGCAGTGGACACGTGGGCAAGGCAGTCGCTCACCTGGCTCACTGGCTGGGCTTCCGTGTGGCCGTTAATGATGACCGGCCTGAATTTTGTACACCCGAAGCAGTCCCAGAAGCAGATATTTACCTTCCTGTTCCTCTTCAAGAACTGCCAGAACAACTGGAAATCAATCCCTGGACATACCTGGTATTGACCACGCGCGGAGTTCTGGTCGATATCGCTGGCTTACCGGCGCTGCTCGATACTTCCGCGGCATATATTGGCGTGATCGGCTCGAAGCGCCGCTGGGAAACCACCCGCCATAAACTTCTGGAAAATGGCGTTCCGATAGAAAAAATCGAGCGTGTTCGCTCGCCAATCGGATTGGAATTGAACGCCGAGACCCCTGAAGAAATCGCAGTGAGCATCCTGGCCGAGATCATCATGCTGCGCCAGGGCGGGGATGGGCGAGTAATGGACTCTTCTCACAGCAGCAAAGCGGAGTCTGCACAGAATTGATGTTTATTTAGTAAGATGATCATCGCACAAAAGGAAATTTACTTCTAGTTGACGGAGAAACTAATGTGGCGTGAATATATCAATGCAACCAGCCTCGAGCAGGTATTAGGAGTCTTGACAAGCCAGGGTGAGAAGGCTCGAATTGTCGCTGGAGCAACGGATTTGATCTTAGAGCTGGAAAGGGGTGTACGCAAGGGGATAGATATCCTGATCGACATTACCCGGGTTCCCGATCTGGATCAGATCACGATGGACGAGGATGAAATTTTACACCTGGGTCCATTGGTCACGCACAATCATTGTGTCGCTTCCAAGGTGTTACGCGAGCGGGCATTTCCGCTGGTCCGGGCTGCCTGGGAAGTAGGCGCACCTCAAATCCGCAACCGGGGCACGATCGCCGGGAACCTGATCACCGCCTCTCCTGCCAACGATACCATCACCCCGCTGATGGCATTAGGAGCCAGCATCACCCTTCGATCCACCCGCCGCGAACGGGTCGTCCCGTTGTCCGAATTTTATACCGGTGTGCGCCGAACTGTAATGCAGCCCGAGGAGATGCTGGTCGATATTTCATTCCCCGCCTTAACCAACGAGCAACACGGCGCATTTATCAAGCTGGGCTTACGCCGCGCCCAGGCGATCTCAGTTGTCAATGCCGCAGCCATCCTGACCTTCGAATCGGTGGATCAGGAGCAAGGAAATCCGCAAATTAAATCTGCCACGATCACCCTGGGAGCCGTTGCGCCCACGATCATTCACGCCCAGAATGCTGAAAATTATCTGGTTGGGCGCAGCCTGAATGCAGAGACGATTGAACAAGCCGCCCTGCTGGCAATGCAAACCGCCGCACCCATCGATGACGTGCGCAGCTCAGCCGGTTACCGTCACGAGATGGTCCGGGTTGCCGTCCTGCGTGCCCTCCGCCAGATCGAAACAGGCACGGAACAAGAGACAATGCCTGAACACCCGGTAATGCTATGGGGACACACGCCATGCGCCGAAACTCCTCCCCTGGCAGAACAGGCCTGTCATGAGCCCGGCACACCGATTATTACGACGATCAATGGCAAAACCTATACTTTTGAAAGCGGGCACTCCAAAACACTCCTGCGCCTGCTGCGCGAAGAAGCGGGCCTGATCGGAACGAAAGAAGGTTGCGCCGAAGGCGAATGCGGCGCCTGTACAGTTTTTCTGGACGGCAGTGCAGTAATGGCGTGTCTGGTTCCAGCTGCACGGGCGCACCTGGCAGACATTGTCACCATCGAAGGCCTGGCATATGGAGAGCAGCTCCATCCGGTACAGCAAGCATTTTTAGATACCGGGGCTGTCCAATGTGGGTATTGCACGCCCGGTTTTGTTATGTCGGCAGCCAAGTTGTTAGAAGAACGCCCCCAACCCACCCTTGAAGATATAAAATACGCCATTACCGGAAATCTATGCCGCTGTACCGGCTATTACAAGATTGTTGAAGCGATCGAACGCGCCAGTCATATGGAGGCAGCACATGGCTAAGTATTCCTCTTATAACCGCCGAACTTCTCTCGATGAGCGACCCTGGACAATCCATCCGATCTGGCGTGGTATTGGATGCATTTTCATGCTGTTAATTCCGATCATGGCTTATGCCGGGTCTATTCTTCTGATCCAGGAAAACAGGGAACAAGGATGGATTCCTCTGCCTGCCGAGCTGATGCGCACCATAACGCTTCCCTGGATCGGCAAGGTGGATCATCTGATCGCCAATTTGATTGTGGCACTCCTGCTGTCGCTGGTTGGATTTGCAATCCTGAGCTTCTTCTACTCAATTTTTTACCGGCTGATGAATCCCGATCCCCTCGGACCGCTGGATGCGAAACCAATCCGTTCGCGCCCGCCGGCTCGATCACAGGGCACCAGGGGCCGGCGCAAGTAACCAGAGATCACATTATCTATGGAACGTACAGTCCCTACAACCGAATCCGAGAGCATCGATCTCTATCAGCGTACCTATTACTCGCTGCTGCGTTCAACCAGCGAGGTACATATCCGTACCCTGGAAGAAGTCCATGCCGGGATGAATTCACTGCTTCACCCGGCAGCCCGCGCCCCCGAACCGGATATGGCAGCATTTATTTACAGCCTGCTCCGGCTGCCCCCCGAGATCGCTGATACCCGCCTGGTCGTGATGGGCCAGGGTAAAGCCGTCTTCACAGCCACCGGATTCGGCAATGTGCAGGAGTGGCAGCCGGTCAGTGCATCTGCCCGCCGTCGGCGCTATTAC
>JAJZSS010000096.1 GCA_021849525.1 Chloroflexota bacterium | reverse complement strand
ATCAGCAGCGAGAAAATGCTAAACAATTTTTTCGACATAACTTCATCCTCCTAAATCCTTTGGCAGTGGAAATTGAATCGATCTCAAACAGGGGAAACTATAAAGGGCGTTGGGATAGGCATCCCTCCTTTCGTTCGAAAGGTGCAGGTAGACTATGACCGGTATTGGAGATGCGAAGCGGCGTTGATTCCCATCGTCTCGGCCAGTATGTCTTAAGGTTATTAATCCAGAGATTCTACCGATAAGGGTCTATATGGTCAAGGATGAATTTAATTATATGCTCATAATTCTGTGATGTGCGCCTTGAAGTACCAGGGACAAACTACATCACGTAGAGAAACCCGGTATGGTAAAATTGATGAGTTATGAAGCAAGTACCGGAAAATCTTGTCAATCCTACCTCTGTTCCCGCTCCACCTAATCTCTTCCGCTCATTAAGTACAGGTTTTGAGACAATTAGCAATCATTTAAGCCTGGTTTTATTTCCCATCGTCCTCGATCTGTTTCTTTGGTGGGGACCACGTTTAAAGATTGACAACTGGTTGAACAGGGTACTGGCAGAAATACAATTAACTCCTGAGCTGCAGACGGCTGATATGCAGGAGATGTTGAGTACCTCACGCGAATTATGGTTGGAGTTATTCAGCCGGATAAATTTATTGACCATTTTGCGTACCTTCCCGGTGGGGATATCCAGCTTGATGGCGGGTGTCTCTCCGGTAGAGGCGCCTACTGCAAGTGGGCCAGTCTGGCAAACATCTGGTTTCCTGGCTGCCCTGGGTTGGATTTTCGGACTCGCGCTACTGGGTCTCGGTATTGGAACTTTTTTCTATAGTTGTGTCTCCCAGGCAGTTGTCAACAAGCAGGTAGCCTGGATGCAGGCGATCCGCGATTGGCCAAGGAAATTTGTCCAGGTAGTGCTCCTGGCATTGTTCTGGTTAGCGGTGATTGCTGGGGTAAGTGTCCCTTTCATCTGCTTTCTTAGCCTGCTCGCCGCAGGTGGAATTGGGAATGGTCAGGTGATGATTCTGTTATATGCCGCAGTTTTGGTGTGGCTGCTCACACCTCTGGCATTTTCTGCGCATGGAATTTTTATCAACGGGCGTACGATGTGGCTATCACTGGTGGATGGATACTTACTTACCCGTATGACAATGACAAGCACGTTACTATTTCTATTGATTGTTGTGTTTTTAAGCCAGGGATTGAATATGATTTGGACAGTTCCTGACGAAACCTCCTGGATGGGTCTGGTGGGCGTGGCAGGGCATGGGTTTGTAAGTACAGCGCTCCTGGCAGCAAGTTTTGTCTATTATCGCGATGCAAGTCGGTGGGTCCAACAAGCATTTCGAAAGGCTCAACCAGTTACTTAAAGTAGGACCGGGTAATTTATCTATAGAAGGTTGGTCGGAGGAATTTGTGAAAACTACAAATCCAATTGCTTATGATGCCAGTGCGATCCAGGTGCTGGAAGGTTTAGAGGCTGTCCGCCGTCGTCCAGGCATGTATGTCGGCGGAACAGACATTAAAGCCTTGCATCATCTTATTTACGAGGTTGTAGATAACTCTATCGATGAGGCATTAGCCGGTGTGTGTGACCGGATCGAGATCATAATCCATCCCGACTCCAGTGTCACGGTACAGGATAATGGCCGGGGAATCCCTGTGGATATGCATGCGCATATGAATAAACCGGCTTTGGAAGTCGTTATGACCGTCTTACACGCCGGCGGTAAATTTGGTGGTGGTAGTTACAAGGTATCCGGGGGGTTGCACGGGGTAGGTGTATCAGCGGTTAATGCTCTTTCTGAATGGTGCGAAGTCGAAGTAAAGCGCGACGGGAAAATTCATAAGCAACGCTACGAGCGTGGGTATCCGCAAACGCCTGTGCAGGTGGTGGGTAAAGCGCCGGATGGCGTCACCGGCACACAGACGACGTTCAAATATGACCCTGAAATATTTAAAGGCGAATTGGAATTTCGCTTTGATACGCTTGTGCAGCGTTTTCGTGAAATGGCTTTTGTCACACGTGGGGTGACCATTTTCTTTTATGACGAACGCGGCGATCGGGAAATGACTTTTTACTACGAAGGCGGGATTAAATCGTTTGTCCGGTATTTAAATCGTAATCGGGGGGTATTACACCCGGTTGTACATGTTGAAAAAGAAGTCGATAATGTGGTGATCGATGCTGCGATTCAATACACGGATGCCTATGCAGAATCGGTTTATTCCTTTGCCAATACCATTAATACTATCGATGGGGGAACACACCTTACAGGGCTGCGTTCAGCTGTGACCCGCACGATAAACGATTACGCCCGGCGGAGCGGTTTGCTAAAAGATAGCGACCCAAATTTCAGTGGTGACGATACACGAGAAGGATTAACTGCAATCGTCAGTGTGAAGCACCCTGAGCCACAATTTGAAAGCCAGACTAAAGTAAAACTGATGAATCCTGAGGTCCAGACCATCACTCAGCAGGTGGTTGTGGAGGCGTTCAGCACTTTTCTTGAAGAGAATCCGGCAGCCGGCAAGAGCATCGTCCAAAAATGTCTCACTTCGGCCAGGGCGCGGGATGCTGCCCGCAAAGCACGCGATCTGGTAATCCGCAAATCGGCATTAGAAAGCCTGACACTGCCTGGTAAGCTGGCAGATTGCTCGTCTCGGGATGCCGAGCGCACTGAACTGTACATCGTCGAAGGGGATTCGGCTGGTGGCTCGGCCAAGCAGGGTCGGGACCGGCATTTTCAGGCAATCCTGCCATTACGCGGAAAGATCTTAAACACCGAGCGTGCCCGTCTGGATAAAATCCTGGCCAATAATGAGGTCAAAGCGTTGATCTCTGCTTTAGGCACCGGAGTCGGTGAGAGTTTTGATCTCAGTGGGCTGCGCTATGGTCGGATTATCATCATGACAGACGCGGATGTTGACGGCAGCCATATCCGGACCCTGTTATTGACGTTTTTCTTCCGTTATATGCAGTCCCTTATTGAAGCAGGACATCTCTACATTGCACAGCCCCCTCTCTACCGGATTGCCCACCGCAACCAGGTACGTTATGCTTATACAGATGCAGATAAAGGGCGGATCCTGGCCGAGTTAGGTGTGGATGAAGGAAAGGCTGCCCTGCAGCGTTATAAAGGTCTGGGTGAAATGAATCCTGAACAGTTGTGGGATACAACCATGGATCCGGCGAATCGGACCTTATTGCAGGTCTCGATTGAAGATGCTGCCGAAGCAGACCGGACATTTGATATGCTTATGGGGGCGGCAGTGCCTCCCAGACGAAAGTTTATTCAAACCCACGCCAGGGATGTACGCAATTTGGATGTGTGATCTTCGTCTACCCGCATTCCAGGAGATTAAATCGTCCCAGGTGTACCAAAACACAGCTTCGACAAATAAAGGCAGCCAGAATACCCGGCTGCTTTTATATTTAATGTTTTATTTTATACTACACCCAGAATGAAGGTCACTCTTTTAACTTATGGATCACGCGGGGATATTCAACCCTTCGTTGCCCTGGCGAAAGGGCTGCAGTCTGCCGGGCACAACGTCAGGCTGGCAGCTCCGTATCGTTTCAAGGATTTTGTCACCGATTACGCAGTACCTTTCGTTCCTTTAGCTGGTGATCCCGAAGAGCTAAGCTCTCAATTAAACGACGCCCGTTCGAATGTATTTCGAATGATCAAGAATATGTCTGATTATGTACGCTCGATTGCAACAGATGTTGCCCGGGTTGCCTTCGCTGCTTGCGATGACGCTGAATTGATCGTCCACTCATTTCTGTTCACAACCGGAGCTCATTCACTTGCCAGGGCGCGCGGTATCCCGGATGTCTCCATACAGGGTTTTCCCGTGTTTACTCCAACACAGGCATTCCCCATGGTTGCTATGGCAAAAATACCTCGAGGAAAATTAAGCTACTTTTCTCACTGGTTGGGCACGGAAATATTCTGGCAGGTGGGAAATGCTGGTTACCGCCAGTTGCGCAAACAAGCCCCAGATGTATTCAATTTAAAGCTGATCTGGCCCTGGCGAAATTCCAACTTCCTCCAGCCGCCCCTGATCTATGCTTACAGCCCGCATGTGCTGCCCAGACCGGTAGACTGGGATGCCCAATATATCCACATTCCTGGCTACTTCTTTCTGGATACGATGGTTGGTTATCAAGCTCCTCAATCTCTGGCAGATTTTCTGGGAGAGGGAGAACCGCCGGTATGTGTGACATTTGGAAGTATGGTGAATCAAGAGGCAGAGCGAATCCAACGCCTGGTGCTACAGGCTCTGCGCGCTGCCAGCCAGCGGGTTATCCTGTTGAGTGGGTGGGGTAGCGAGCTGGTTTCAAATGCTGACGGATCTGTGTTGACTATTAATTCTTCGCCGCACGATTGGTTATTTCCACGATGTAAAGCTGTGATTCATCATGGAGGAGCAGGGACTACTGGCGCAGTGTTTCGGGCAGGCATACCTCAGCTCATTATTCCGCATGGGATGGATCAATCATTTTGGGGCAAGCAGGCGGCGATATCCGGGGCGGGCGCCTGGCCGATTGAGATCAACAGGTTATCAGAGACAATCTTAGTTAAAGCCATCCATCAGTTAGAACTACCGAAAATCCGTCTGCAAGCACAGAGGATCGGTGAAGAGATACGTGCGGAAGACGGGGTGGGTCAGGCGGTTCGAATCATCGAACGCTATGCAACGGATTTTAAGTCAGTCTGATGGATTAGTAGTTAATTAATATAAGAATCATTACATTTTCCCCCTAGCCTTTAATAAACATATTGTGATATGATTTGTCTTAATTGTTATTTACCGGAGGGTCAGGCATACGGCCAGGTGAATTCAATTCAACCCGAGTTACCTTAATTTGATTAGAAATGTGCGGAACCGCACAATAGTTGGATTTCCGTTAAAGGAGTTGTTTTATGTTATCTATTCCTGCTGCTACTGGGGTTTTAGTTATCGGTGGGGGTCCCGGAGGAGCTACCGCGGCGACATTATTGGCCCGGGCTGGGTTCGAGGTAACCCTGCTGGAAGCCTCCCGATTTCCACGCTACCACATCGGTGAGTCGCTATTACCTTCCATTCTTCAGATCATGGATTTGATTGGGGCGCGCGACAAAATGGAGCAAGCTGGTTTCCAGCGTAAAAATGGCGCTTTCCTCGAGTGGGGACGGGAGAGCTGGCCGCTGAACTTCGGCGAGCTGGGTGGTAACCATACGTATGCATTCCAGGTTGTGCGCTCCAAATTCGATCATTTCATGCTGGAGCATGCCCGCAGCCAGGGAGTCCAGGTATATGAGGGCTACGAGGTGCGTAGTATCGAATTTGAGGGGGAGAGACCGGTTTGCGCCAGCTGGATCTGCAAGCACAGCGACAATGGGGATATGGGGAAGCAGGGTCAAATTCGTTTCGATTACTTAATCGATGCTTCGGGACGCAATGGAGTGATGGCGAACCATTACCTGAATAACCGCCGCTACCATAAAGTTTTTCAAAATATCGCCATCTGGGGGTACTGGAAAAATACCAATCGCTTGCCTGGCTCCCGGCGGGGTGATATCGCCGTCGGATCGATCGAGGCAGGCTGGTTGTGGGGTATCCCATTGCATGATGATACGATGAGCGTAGGGGCAGTGCTCCACCGCAATGCCATCAAAGCCAAACGTGAGATGGGCTTGAAGCAAATTCTTTTGGAAGCCATCGATGAATCCCCGTTATTAAAGGACCTGGTGGCTCCAGGCGAGATGATCTCCGAGGTGAAAACGGAGACGGATTACTCTTATGCTTCAGAGCGCTTTTGCGGTCCCGGGTACTTCATGTGCGGAGATGCAGCTGCATTTCTTGATCCTTTGCTTTCCAGCGGCGTGCATCTGGCTACGTTCAGCGCCCTCCTGGCTGCCGCTGGACTGACGAGCTACCGGCAGGGTGAAATAACTGAAACGGAAATGCTGAATTTCTTTGAGACCAGCTACCGCCAGGCCTACTTGCGTTTCCTGGTTTTTCTTTCCGCATTTTATGATGTCGGTCGCGGACGGGATTCTTACTTCTGGGAGGCCCAACGCCTGACCAATGAAGATGTCAGTGGTCAAGATTTGATCCAGGCTTTTCTGAAATTGGTGACTGGCCTGAAGGACCTTTCTGATGCCCAGGCGGATACGCATAATATCATCCTTTCGGAGATGAGCAAGCGCATCGATGAGAATCTTAATTTCCGTAAGGATAAGGCAGTATTGAATTCGCTTGACGAGGAAAGCCGACAATCGGCTGAGTCGAATGCTAATTTCTTCTCCTCGGTTGAAGGCTTATTTTCCCTGAACGAGGCGGATGCGATTGATGGTCTGTACGTTGCAACAACACCCCATCCTCAAATGAGTCCATATCGATACCATCGATCATGGTGTAGTTGGTTTGAAAGGGTTCATTGTCATAGTTGTAACACTCAAGATAATATTTTAAGACTTTGTCTTCGAAA